>CAZOPW010000001.1:0-82757 GCA_964581795.1 uncultured Thermoplasmatales archaeon
GTGGCTTAGAAACAAGCGAAGAATTCAACGGTCGACTTGTACCAGAGGTTGGATCAGCTGGAATCTTTATGGTCAGTGCTCCTAACGCATTTGACAGCAGAGTTGTAGATCTATAAAAGGAAAAATTATACAATTTTTTCCTCTTTTTTTATCTATTTTTCATCCTTTTTATAAAAAATGTTATTTTCACACATTTTTTATTTTATCATTTTGAACAATAATACAACACGTGTTTAAATAGGAAAAGTGAGAAACTCCTTATCAACAAAGTATGTACCGTGATATCAATCATCACGGGTATCGGATCGTATCGGAAGGTGATAAGTCAGTGAGAAGGTGAAGAAATGGAAAATAGGTATATGGAAAGATTTGTAGGCAGGTATTGCAAAGTAGTCACAAAGGAACCAGGTGAAAAAAAGGCTACCGTAACCACGGGCCTTTTAGAAGATGTAGATTATGAAGATGGATTTATTATTATTGATTCTCATCAAGGGTTAGGAGCTCTGCGAATCAGTACGATTATTGCTATCAAACCTGCAAAATATAAACAACAACATAAAAAGAGTTTGAAAGCAGATAGTCATGCTGTCGTCGGTATTGAAACCCTTATTGTATTTATTGCTATGGTATTAGTTGCAGCAGTTACCTCAACCGTTCTCATTCAAACAATGGATACACTTCAACAGCGATCGAGATACATTTCAGATCAAACAATAAAGGAAGTTTCATCTGGTCTAACGATTTCAGAAGTAATTGGATATACGAATGATGCGCAAACTCATATAGAATACTTAGCTCTTCAAGTGAGAACAACAGCTGGATCAAAAGACATGGATTTAAGTCTCTGCACAATAACAATGTTATATGATAAATTATACGCGTTGACCTTTAATGATAGTGCTGCAATAGATATCGACGATAAACCAGAAAGTAAAGGTGTCTTTGAATACGCAGCAGAAAACCTTACTCTCTCTGGAGCGGAATTTGGATTATTTGCTCTTCACGATGAAGATGATAGTCTTACCAATACCAATGGTATTAACTCTGGTGATATGGGTTTAATTATCATTAACGTTAGTGGTGTATTCAATTCCAGTGGACTGCCACCTAGAGACTCGTTATCTGGTACTCTTCAACCAGAAACAGGTATGAAAGCAAGTTTTGATATTGTCACTCCTGCTGTATTTAGACAACAAACCGTTGATTTCTATTAGACCAAAACCAGATAAAAGGATTTTCTTAAATCCTTTTATTACCTCTTTTTTTATGTATTCATTTTTTGAAACACCGTAATTTCAACATGTTCACCGTTTAATTTCGTTGATTGAATCTTAGCTTGCATTGGAATTTTTTCATGCTGCTTTGATAATAAAACAACTTGAAACGTTTGAGATTTTTCTCCCGATAATCGTTTTGAACAATGTGATTTGAAACTCGAAAAACCTTCAGGAGCAAGAAATTGGATGAAATCCTTATCGATAATATCGCCAATCGGTTGTTTTACTAAAGATGAAAACGGTTCATTAGCTGCCTTGACTACACCTCGAAAAATAATAACCGCACTTTCATCTATTTTGTTTATTATTTGTGAAAAATCAAAATCATTAGCATTAATTTGATCACCTAAGGGAGCGGATAACTCATCAAAAAAAGAATCTAGGAATGAATAATCCCCTATTTTTGTTTGATTAATACGAGAATCCAAGTGATCAAAAGATTGTTTGTCAATAGCATTTAACATCTGTTTTGTCGTCGCTACCTTATCAGCATCTCTTTCAAATGGATGGACAAAAGGTTCCTTCTCATCTGATTCTATTGATCGATTGATTCCTTTGCTTGTAGACACTGTGGAAGTAGGTTGAGGAGATCCAAGCCCTAATTTTGATCTTAGAGTATTTTTAAAATCATTCATTGATCCGTTAAGCATATCCATTACAGTAGAAAATCTATGACTTGTTGAAGAAGGGGTGGGGTGAACCGAATTGAATGATGGAAGGGAAACTTTTTCCACTTGAGTTTTTGTTTTTCCAAGAGGTGTTTTGTAATCCTCTGGAATAAAAAGGTACAATCGATGATCAATAATAAGAACTAGTAACAAAATAGAAAAAATGAGATAATGAAAAAGATAATTAAGTGAAATAGATGAGGTAGCAACACGTAGTCCCATACCGCTTAATAATAAAAGGGTGAGGGGAAATGAAAACAATAAATGTTTCTTTGATAAAGACATGTGAAAATAGAGATTTAAAAAAAGTACAACCATGCCTATAAACAATAGTTGAGTACTATCAAAACCAGCGAAAGCATAAAAAACCGTAAAATCAAAGATAAATGAGGGGATGTATGCTGTCATGAAAAAGAAGATTACAATGAATTTCAATAGAGTATAGCAACTAAAAAAAAGCATGAAATAAAGCGGAATATACCAAATATAGTGATTATTTTGTTTCATAGAACACCTGCTGAAGTGTTGTTGCAAGTGGTGTTTTCTTTCCAATAATAATAGTCGAAATAAGCGCTATAAAAATTAATGAAATATCCAATAAAAACGGAGGCAATTCCAGTTTCATCGTTCCATCGATCCACGGAATCAACAATGTATTACTCCCTCGATTCATATCACTTCCTTGATATTCAATAAACGTTTCAGTTGATTCGCCTGCTCTATCAGTAGAAATCACATGTAATTGTGAAAAATATGTCGTTTGAAAAACAAATCGAATATGAAGCTGACAACGATCTGCAACAGTATTTGTCTCACTTGAATGGGTTACATCGCAAGCATTTTTTTGTAATAAAAAATCGTTAGATTCATCAATAAATTCATTGACTGTATTGAAAGAATTCTTATCATCCCATTGTTTAAAAATAAAAGTGTGTAGTATGGCTCCATTTTCCTCAAGATTCACTTGAACTTTATAAATATCACTCCAAGAGTTATAATCAGAAAGCGTTAGATACGCTCGGATTGTATTATCTTGTTGCAGAATTTTTATATCTGCATAATTCGGTGGAACATTGATTACTCCAACACCTGCATCTGATCCACCATCACTCAAAACAACCGTGGATGAAATGGTGACAAAAAGTAGTAATACAATAAATAAAAAGGTAATTTTTTGCCTCTTTTTTTGCATCATCGTCGTTCACTCCGCCCATGAACTAAATGATTATACAACATGTATCCAGCAGCAAGTATTAATGCTAATAACACAACGATAGTCACTGGTGACGTAGCACCTATACCTGTTGGTTGTTCAGTTGTTAATGGCGGTCCAACATCAATCCTAGTAGTAAATGTCTTAACACTATCATCTGTCTCAATTGTATAGGTAATTAACCCATCTCTGTTTTCGCTAAGTGCTTTCAGTTTTATGCTGATTATTTGTTCTACGGTATTTGTTGATATTATTGTAAATGGCGAATTAGCAGGTTTATTATTCCTATGTAAATTAAGAACAGAAATATTATTATTCGTTTGAATGCTTACTTTTGCTGTTCCTTCTCCAGATAAGTAACTGTTTATAGTTTCTATTTCTCCTTCAGCCATTGAAAGACTTCTTTGATACTGAAATGAAAAACCTGTTGATGAATCAAGTGTAGTTAGCTCGTAATTTTTGTGACCAACGAAAATATTGATTGTCGGAACATCAATAACTAACGCTGTTTGTAATGACACCGCGGTTCCAGATACTTCTTCATCTAACAAATAATAATCAGAAACAACTGCTGATGCAGACCCTTTTTGTTGTATTCTTTGAGGTTTCCAAGACTGTGAATTAAGTTCTAATTTGTAATTTTGTTGATTGTACGCAGGGATTTGGTTGCTTTGTTCCTTGTAAGTTAATAGAGAATCCATCATTTCAAAATCAATTGTTATGTTGAGTGGGACATTACCTGTATTTTTTAAGATTAGATAATCACTAGCTTGTGCATTCATCTCTGTAAATGGATCAACATAAAAGGATAATCTATCCCCATGGCTTTTTGCAAATCCTCTTGTTGGTTTTTCTAAATAAAAATTGTTTTGATACAATAATTTATCTGTTGTTGATAGTTCAATTGTCCATATTTGTTTATAAAATATCTCATTTGGTAAATAGTCTGGTATACCAACACAAAACTTAATCATCTCTGAATTAACTGCACACCGTTTTGGATTAATAGTATTATTTGCGTAGGATTCACCCGTATTTTGCCAAGGATTTACGATCATTGGTGTGTATTTCCATTGATAGTAATTGGTTTCATTAAAATCAGTGGGAAGTGTTTCACCGTTGTACGCTGTCAAAATTAATTCGTTATCCACTTCATTAAGACCTTCAAAAGTGATTGTGTGCCAAAGTCCTGCAATGATTTTAGGTGTACCATTTTCAAATTGAGCCGGTTGGTCTATTATGGTAATGTCTGCAATTATATCATCTTCTGCATTAATAGTTATACAATTAAGAATAAAAAATAATGCAAAACACATACAAATTAGATAGTGTGTCTTATGTTTAATCCCATCACCTCTGTATCAATTCCAATTCCTTTAGAAAATTTGGTTAGTATAGTACCCATCCAAGAAAGGAAAAGGAAAATAGATTATTAAAAGGTTTCTATTTTAATCTTTTACAAGATCAATTCATGAAGGAATTTATTTAAAAAAATGATAGAATAAAAAAAGAAGGACAACTTTTCTTTTATTCTTCAATACTTAAATGATAATAGATTTGTGAGGTATATTTTCCAGCTAATTGCCCTAGAGGTATAAAACAGGTATACTCAATATTACTTGAATTTACATAATTGCCCCATCGTTCAGCAATGTGATAATCAGGAAGACTATCCTGACTACCCCCATAAAGAAATACTGAATTTAGTAATGATCGAAATGTTGTTCTATTACCTCCCTTCACATAAACATTTGATTTTGGTATTGTGTGAACTGGATTTGTTTGATGTGTTAAATCTGATATATCAACAGATAAGTTGTAATTTCCATTTGAACAAGTTACTAGTGAAATATTACCACTACCTCCATCGTCATTGACCGAATAATTACTTCCAGGGTAACCAACAATACTTGGATTTTGTGCACTAATTATTTCTGCGTATGCATATACGCCAAATTCATCAGTAACCCATGATTGATATCCCTCACTATCATCAACAGTGATATTGAAATTCCACGAATAATTATTAAATAAACCATATTTAGAAGAGTTTTCAACTAAAACTGAACTATTATTCCATGTTGGATTTTCACCTGGTGCATACCTAAATTGTTTATTTGGAATAAAGGTGAATGTCATATTTCTTGCTTCTGTAACTCCTTCTAATCCATACAATGTATCATTGACAACTCTTGAGTGATGAGGCCCAAAGCGGATTTCATTATTTGGCCAAATATTACGAAAAACAGAATTATTTGATGTCCCTACACTTGTGTTCTCATATTGAATGTGCAAATTAAGATTACCACCAAGTGTTTGATTATAAAAACTTGACTCTGTTCCATTATCATACCATGAAGTTATGTTAATGAATTCGATATCGTCCCATCCTTGATCGCTGCTAATATTTACAATAAATCGGTATTCTGAATCATTATCAACTTCTATTTGTTGGTTTAACTTTGAAATCCATGTCCCTGAATCATTATATTGAAAGTCATACCAGTTTATTCTTGGGGCTGAATGAATAATGTGAACTGAAAGAGATGAGTTATTATGCCATGCACTAGCTATTCCTCCTGCTTCAGCAATAGGAATCAATGGAATTGGTCTAATTTCATAAACTTGATTTGTTAATGCTAAACAACATGTAGAAATTACTAACAAACTGATGATTTTTTTGTGGTTTGCCATTTCCTTTTCACCTTCCAGTTCCTTCACATTCATTGATCGCCAGAGTGCTGACGTTCAACGTCGTGTTACATGTTCGCAAACCACAGTTTATTAAGGATTACTGGAAGAGTTCACGATTTGATCCAGTGTCAAAATGACAAAATACCAGTTAAAAAAATAGTTTTTGTCAATAGAAAGCTTTGATAGAATTCTCTTTTTTTGTGAAATTATTTCATTCTGCTATTTTCACAGTCTTCTTTTAAATACCATAAGTGCCAGAAAATAACACGCCACAACCTAACATGATATAAATGTTATTGAAGGCGTGTAAAATGAAAGGAAAGGATGGATGGAAGAAAACTGAAACAATTCTAGTCACTGTGTTTCTTATTACAATGAGCATAACGTCTTTTTTTATTATAGATTCTTCAAATGCTAGTATATTATATGTGGAATCCGAAGATTCCTTGCAGGATAAAATAAATCAATCCTCTGACGGAGATGTTATTCAGATAAATCAAAGTATAACATTATCTAATTTTATTATTATTAATAAATCAATTATACTAAATGGCAAAACAGGGTCAATTATTCAAATCAATGGATGTGATTATGGATTCAATATCACCACAAGCAACGTCTCCATTAATAATTTAACACTATATAATTGTTCAACGGCTATAACTGTAAAAAATCAAACCCAAACATTAGACAACATCACAATTAGTAATATAACAATAACAAACTGCTCACTTTATGGCGTATATTCTTATCACACAACCCAATTAAACATTTCCTCTTCTACCATCATAACAAACACAGGATCAGGTATCTTTCTACTAAATACCTCCTCTACAATCATATATAACAATACCATAGAAGAAAATCCAAACACAGGACTTAACATCACCCAATTATCAAATAATAATACAATTAGAAATAATTCATTTATTAATAATTCAATTTCAATAAATATAACAAACTCAAAAAATAACTTAATCCATAACAATACATTCTTAAATTGTACAGAATCTCATACCTTTGATAATTCAATAAACAGATGGAATACTTCAACTCATGGAAATTATTGGAATGATTATACAGGTACAGATCATGACGATAATGACATAGGTGACAGCTCATACATTATATCGGGAGGAAGCAATTTAGATGAAAAACCACTTGGTTTTTTCCTTCCAATTGTTGATTTTTCCTATGCGCCAATAACACCAACAACCGGAAACACTATTACATTTACTGATAATTCAACAGATCCTAATGATGAAGATAATCCAAATCTATCTTATTTTTGGAATTTGGGTGATGGAAACACTAGCCAAGAAGAATCTCCTACACATTCATATTCAGATAATGGGATTTATAATGTGTCATTAAACGTAACTAATGCATACCAACAATGGAATAGTACTAATCAAACAATTATTGTTTCAAATCTTGGGCCAACATCCTTATTTACATATTCTCCAAATCCGAGTATTGTAAATGAAACAATAACTTTTACTAATGAGTGTTCTGACACAGATGGAGCAATTGTCGCTTATAATTGGACATTTGATGATGGATACTATCTTAATACAACTGAGAAAACAAACCCAACTCATACCTATAATCAATCAAGGGAATACAATGTAAAATTAAATATTACAGATAATGATGGCTATATTGATACATATACACAAACAGTATCCGTAACTTTCAAACCACAAGCAAATTTCACAATAGATATATCCAACCCATCAACATCAGATATAATCACTTTAAATGACACTTCAACGGATATCGATGGAAGTATAGCATCATATAACTGGTCATTTGGAGATGAAACATTTTCTCAAAACCAAAACCCTACACATTCTTATTCCGATGATGGATCATACACCATAACATTAAACGTGACTGATAATAAAGGAGCATTTAATCAAACCAGCAAGAATATAATAATTACTAATACACCACCAACAGCTAATTTCAGTTTTACCCCACAAAACCCAACAGATACACAAATAATAACATTCACGGATAATTCAATTGATATTGATGGTTCTATATCAAATTGTACGTGGACATTTGGTGATGGAACCACAAGCTATTCTCAAAACTCCACAACTCATCAATATGCGGATAATGGAACATATACTGTAACATTAAATGTAACTGATGATGATGGAGATACCGGTGAGCACAGTGTAAATATAAATGTATCTAATGTTGGACCAACCGCAGGTTTTACTTTCGAGCCTTCGAATCCGTTGGTAGGAGAAATTATTTGGTTTAATGATACTTCAACTGATCAAGATGGTACGATTGGTAATTGGTCATGGTCATTTGCAGATGACACAGTCAATTATTCACAGAATACTTCACACATTTACTCGAATCTAAAAAGTTACGATGTCACTCTTTCAGTAACAGATAACGATGGCAATACTTCTTCAATTACAAAACATCTTATTTTAAAAGAAAGAACGATTAAACCAATTACAACAACGTGTCCAGCTTATTACAATCTTACTGATGAATCGGATGTTACTATCCAAATTAAAACAAGTAATTCTACAAATCTATCTGTAAGTAAATACTCTGAAAGACCTTCAACAGTAGAACGAAACATTTCAGAATATATAAATCTAGAAAAATATTTTGAAATTACATTAGAAAATCAGTCATTACTGGAATGGATCAATGTTTCATTGTTTTATGATCAAAATGATTTAAATGATGATATCGATGAAAGTTCGTTAAAAATTTTTTACTGGAACGAAACCACTAAAGAATGGATTAAAGTTTTAAATTGTTCAAACAATGTTTCGAATACAAATGGATACAGTGGATTTGTAAATGCGAATTTATCCCATTTGACTCTTTTTACATTAGGTGGAACCCTTATCCAAGACGAAACAACTCCTCCAACATTACCAACTCTTATTAATTCTTCAAATAACTCCATGTTTTCAATAGCTAATCCAACTCTTAACATTTCATATAATCAAATCGTACCCTGCTTTACTGCATCATTAAATGGTACAACTTTACCAGTAGAAACAAGTGATAACAAAACATTTTCAGTTTTCGTTAATACTGACCTGAAAAATGGGAATTATAGTTTACAACTCACTTTAGTAAATGCAACATTAATTAGAACAGACACAATCTACTTTACAATATTTGTGCCTGTAGAAACAAGTCATTCTTCTAGAAGCGTTGAAATACCTTTATGGGCATGGTATTCTTTTATCCTCTTTTCTGGCAGCTTATTCCTTTGGTATATTGAAATGAAGTTCCATTTTCTTAAAAGAATTATTATTCATAAAAAACCACTTACTGCCGAAGGAATAAAATCAGCATCTAGACCATCACAAGGATTTGTTAAAGACACGCTACTAACACTTCAGCAATCTATTGAATCAATTGATAAAACTCTTTTCGGAGACTATGACCCATGGGTACAAACAAAGGCAGATATCAATCAAACTATGTATAATATCGATCTATTCACTGAAAAACCGGACGCATATGTTGGCATTCAACAAAAACTTTTAACAGATGATCAAAATTGTAAAAGAATAGTAAAATTGTTAGAGAAAAATGATTATACTGTGGAACTAATCAAGAAAAAGACAAAATTAACAAGTGACGACCTGAGTAATGAATTAACCACACTATTAAAATATGGTCTAATTAAAGAAAAAGAAAAAGATAAGTTTCAGTTGACAGTACAAGCTCAAAAAATAATGAAAGAAAAAAAATAAGTTGATTAGTAATCAACTTAAACTGTTTCTGTTCTTAAGTGATAGTATACATGTGTGGAATATTTTCCGGCCCATTGACCAAGAGGTATATCACAAGTAAACTCGATGTAATGGCTTTGATCATTTTGACCATTGAATGCTTTTAAAGAATTTGCAGCATCATCTGTTTCATTATAAAAATTTGGATATAAAGGATCTAAACCATCATCGCCTGCTTCACCAGCATACTT
The DNA here is from genome assembly GCA_964581795.1 of uncultured Thermoplasmatales archaeon. Lineage (GTDB taxonomy): Archaea > Thermoplasmatota > E2 > DHVEG-1 > DHVEG-1 > EX4572-165. Next base: position 9,832 of record CAZOPW010000001.1, read on the forward strand.
ACAAGTACCATTTACTTCATGTGTTTCATTTGTCAATGAATTCCCAGTGGTTCCATTACATGTTCCATATAATCCAATCCAGTAGGTTCCAGTTCCTGTATCGCTAAAATTCACCCTACTAGTTCGAGTTCCACCACGCACCCAAATCGTATTATTATCTAGTATTAGATGAGATGGAGCAGTGTCTAGTGTATAGCTTAGATCTTCAGCTGCTGTGTGTAATAAATCATCAATATGCATTACTAAACTGTAATTTCCATTGGATCGAGTGCGAATTGACACATTCTGAGATGTACCACCATTGAATGAATTTGAACTATTTGTTGAATATTTCCCACCTGGAGCTCCCTGAATCTCTGCATCACCTGCACTAACGATTTCAGTGTATGAATAAATACCAAATTCATCATTGACCCATGATTTGAACGGACCATCAGCATATGTTGATCCATCACCACATTCACCGAAATTTTGAACAGTTACATTTAAATTCCAAGACCATGAGTTATTAAATGCTTCCCAACAAGTTGTTTCATAATCAAGAATACCCGGTCCATCTGTACTTGGATAACCTCCATCATTTTCAACCGAATAATTAGTCCAGGTATTCCCTGTTCCATCTGGTCCAGGTGCATATCTGAACTGATAACCTGGTTTAAACTGAAATGTTAAATTATGGGTTTCAGTTGATGAAAGGCCTAGAGTATCACTTACAACTCGTTCAGTAAAATTACCTTTTGTTAATTCAGTTTGGTTTGTTGGCCACGAAATATTATAATACGGAGTAGTGTTTGATGTGTTATCATAATATAGGAAGAAATTACGATTTGATCCATGATTGCCCGAGGTATTATAACCAGTTCCATCGTCATTATCAGTTCCATTGTCATGCCAACCTGTTATATTGATATATTCAATATTATCCCAGCCTTGATCACTACTAATATTTATGACAAATCGGAGCCAGGTTGCATTATCCACTTCAGTCATATTATTTCTGATTGATACCCAATTATTATCATCATTATCTGGAAATGAGGTGTCGTTTTCTGTTTTGACTCCTGTATATCTTTGGATATCATACCATAAAATTCGAGGATATTTACTCTCCACAGTTACATTTAAATACGTGTCATTATGCCAAGCTGAAGCGTTCGTTGAACAATCCTCCCAATTATTCCCTGCTTGCACAATAAACGGTCTTTTCAAAGGCGTGTTTCCAGTAAAGCTAACAAATGTTGCTGCTATAAGTATAAGGAGAACGAGCGTTGTTATAATCTTTTTTTCCATTATTTTCTTCATATTTTCCACATCCCATCCGCGAGTGATATATTATTTTCATCCCAATTACTACTTTATACGAAAAAGCAAACGCTATCATTTCTTTTATACCTTTTTTGTAGGTGCATATCCTTATACATGTGCAGGTAATAATACAAAAAAAGTAGAAAAATATATAATTTTTTAGATACGTTCAATTTTTTTAATAATTCTTGATGAATATGTCCCCCATGTGCCATAAGGTATTGAAATCTGAAATTGTACACTTACTGAATCACTCGTTCCCTGACTTGAGGCACTTCTATTCTGTAAAAGAACAATGGCATGTTGTTCTCCACAACCAGCAAATGTTGTGTTGACAAGAAGATCATCATCAACATCTGCTTCTTTCAAAAGACTAAGATTTCCACCAATCCCTATCTCGTCTGGTCCATTATTTTGAGTGAGATTATCCACAAAATATATCTTTAATCTAAAATCTGCGTTACTAATAAAATCAATCGTAAATATGTTTGATACTTCATTCATCCCTGGTGCTCCAGTTATTTCTATTAATTCTGGTGCTTTTAGAGCTGAGTAATAATTTATACCATATTCATCCAGATAATAATTATAATTTGAAAGGTTATCATAAATTGTACAATTCAAATTCCATGAATAAGGATCATTATAACTATTTTCAGTATTATTCCATGATTCATTACTTGTTGCACAATGTGTTTGATTTCCAGGTATGAATGAAATATTGATAATCCGAGTAGTTTGATTAATGATTTTTTCGGAGCAATTAGTTAGTTGTAGGGTTGATTCATCATCAGGCCATATCATAGTAAACTGACCTGTACCAGTCGTATTTTTGTATTGGAGGAACATATTATAATTTTCACCTGTAGTTTGGTTATATTCTGAAGTATCATCACCTTGATCGTACCAACTGGCGATATTTATATAATCAATATCCGACCACCCATTTCGATCAGTAACATTAATTAAAAAAATATACTCCTTTCCTACATCAAGACAGCCTGTTTGATTATTCAATTTACTCCCAGAATTATTCTGTAAATCAAATGAATTAATAACCGGATCAAACTGATGAATAGCAAATGAGAAAGTTTCATTAGTCCAATGCGTTCCATCTGTTACATTTATACTCCACCAATACTTGTGATCAAAAAGAGTTGCCCAAGAAGTATTTGTTACCTGATAAGTTCCATCATTAACTCCGTTTCCAGTTCCATTCGTCACATTGAATGTTTCCCAGGTTCCTGATTGATTAGTTCTCCAAGTAATATTCATCAACTCAGGATTTGGATCAAAGATTGTTATCTCAAAGTAAGCTGGTTTTTTTGGAGTGAAAAAATCTTCATCTGATGGTGATGGATTACTAACTGTTGGAGCTGCACTTTCTTCTTTTTCAAGTTTAATAAAATTGCTTTGGTTAAATATTGTGTTATATGAAGTTTTTATCCATGATTGATTTCTTTTCAATGTTGAAAGTCTTAACTCATCAAGTCTTCCCTCAAAAAAATTATCAGGGCTTTCACCCTCTTCACCAATTGTAAGGTTATCATTTCCAATGATCGAAATATTACCATATGAAGGCGTTGTTTTGAAGGATTGCTCACCATTGATGTATACACTAAGATTTGTTCCATTCCCAACTCCAGCTACATGAATCCATGTATCCTGTATAATGGTATTATTAAAAGACTCTGCTATCTTAAATTCTCCATCATGAACAGCAAACTTGATATTATTCGTAGAAGATTCAAATTTGAGAACATACTGATGCTTTCCGGTTCCTTGCCATCGCCCTATAATGCCTCCATCATGAGTTAAATCCTGTACATTAATCCATGCAGATAATGTCAATTCATTACCTGTGCCACTGAAATTCAAAGTTGAATCGTATGGAATCAAGATTGAGTCATTATTGCCATCAAAATCAAATCCACCATTTACAACTGCATCAATATCATCATTTATATCCATACCAGAAGTGGTTCCATTGTTTTTATTTTTTGTACTATCACTAATATCTCCAACTCCTCCATCAATATCTTCTTCCTCCAAATGATGAATCATTACAAAATTATCATCCCATACCATAGATGGATTTTCTTGAATGCTACTATCGCTATTATTATAATACATCCATATACTCGTATTTTCAATTGAACTTAATCTTGGAATTTTTACCCAAGCCGTAAGATTTCCTTCCGAATAGGTTTCGATTTCATGAGAATATTTTGTTGTATTGTCACTATATGAGACAAACGCTATATCATGACCGTCATTTTCTGCTTTTTGATTTAAATCAGAATCAGATATGTTTATTAAAACAGGAAAATCTATGAGGGTACTTTGAACTTGGCTTTTATTTATCTCTATTTTTTTTCTAAAACCCCAATTATTATTCCACCAGTTAGTTGCATCATTATAGGCATATACCGTTTTGTTTCCAAAAGTAAATTCGAGAACATGTTTTCCAAGAGTATTTACCTTTGATATCTCATATACATCCATTGAAGAACTAAAATTTTTAATGATGACACAATCATCTTTCCAAAGAGTATCAAAAGTTTCTTTTTCATTTCTTATTGAATTAAAAAGGAGATCACAGGTAGAACATTTATGTTTACTCCAAGTAGTGCCTTCCACAGCTCGAATTGAAAGATCCGCGGTTCCTTCGACCGTAAATGTAACTGTCCAATAGCCACCTTTTTTTGGATAACTTTGAATATTTATTATTCGAATTGAAGGTTTTATTTCCTCAGCCTGGGTTGAAAAAAATGATGGAGAAACATAAAAATGAATTGAAAGACTAAGCAAACTGAAAAATGCTAGTACACAAACGATTTTGTTAACCCATCGTTTTTCCATCTTAATCCACCAATGATATTCATTTTTGCGAGGAGGATTATGTAAAAATCAATAATGACCAGTACAATAGGGTCGTCAATAAAATCTTCCAGTTAACACTGTTTACATTGAGTAACAATTACTAATTGGTTGTACCCATCTAAACCCATCCTCGTTAAGAACTCAATTGGTGCTAGATTATTTAAACCTTACGTCAAAATATATTGTAAATAAAAAAAATTAAACTTCATTAAATGTTGCAATTTCAGCTCTTTCACCCTGAAAATCACCTGTTTTTACATTTACTTTAACTGGTATCTCATTTTCTTCCTTTGAAAGAAAAACGGTATGATATGAAGCGTCATCAACACCTTTTAACCGATTCATATAATGTTGTTCTACACCTGGTAAGCCAGAGGGCCCAACAAAATCAACCAAGTGTTTCCCAACTAGTTCATCTTCAGAATAGCCCAGCATTTGGGCAAATCGTTTATTAGCCTTTTTAATGCGCCCACGTTGGAGAACTGCAGCTTCTACAGTTAAAGAATTAAACAAATCATCTTTTTCTAAAATGCCTTCATCTTTTTCAGATTCGGGGTTTTCTTGTTCAGGTTGATGTGTGTAGGAGGCGGGTTGTTCTAATTCATGTGTTAAAACTTTGTCATATTGTTCATTGAGAAATGCTTCCTGTTCTGAAAGAAATTGCCTTCTTTTTTCAATTTCTTCCTCAAGTTTTTCTAGTTTTTCTCGCCAGGTGATAAATTCCTCAATTTTATGTTTAAATTCCTTTTTTTCTAGAATCATATCCGCTTCAAGTTGTTCGAGTTTGTGTTTTCTATCTGATAATTGCTGCATCATTTGTTGAAATTCTTCTCGCTTTTTTTTAATCGCTACACTGTCTCTAATAAATCTGAATTTGGAATTGAAAAAGGTTTTAATTTCATTTCTTTTAAATTGAGCGTAACTTAGTTTTTTCTCAAGTTTATCATTTTCTTTTTTTAATTTTTTATTTTCTTTTTTAAGTTTCTTTATTGTATCTTTTAAAGAATTTGAAGTTTCTTTTTTCTTTTTATCTTTCTTTAATCCTTTTTTACCATCTGATAAATTTTCTTTTTTTACTAAACGGGGGAGAAGAAATCGGTTCTTTGATTTTTCTTTATTTTTTGGTAAAAGAGTTGAAAATCGATTTTTAATATCTAGGTTTGTTTTCTTCGTTGATTCTTCAGATATTTCATTATTAGATTGATCTAATTCCTCTTTAGTTGATTCTGTTGATTTATCACTTGATTTTTCTTTGTTTGTTTTTGATTTTTTTGTTCTTTTTTTAATTTTAATTTTTTTCTTTGTTTTTTTTGCTGAATGGTTGTTGGATGTTTCTTTTTTCTTCCTGTTTGATGATTTTGAAGTTTTTTTAGGTTTCTCTTTGCTTTCTGTTTTTTCCTTTTTAGATGATTTTATCTTATCGCTTTTTTGGTTTGATGAATTTTCGATATCCTTTTTGGGATGATCATTTGTGCTTTTTTCTTCTTTTTGCTCCTTTTGAGATGTTTTCTGTTTTCTATCTTTATTTGTTGAAGAGGGGTTTTTTTTAGATAAAGTCGATTTTTTTTTCGGATTTGATTTCTTTTCTTCAGCTGTATTAACATCATTCAATGGAGTACCAACAAGATTCAATTGAGATACTCTACCATCCTCTTCGTTTTTTATTGGAAAGCCGGTCCAAGAAACCACCATTTTTTCTCCATGTGCAGTTTGAAAAGAAGTATCTATATCTACAGAATCAGGACTGAATCGAGCTTGGTTAACAAGTTTTTGAAGTTCTTCTGCTGGTATTTGCTTAGAAAAATAAGTTGAAAATGGAACGTCAAGGACCTCTTTTTTTGATGACCCTGTGAGTTGCTCTAATGTGTCATTAAATCGTGTGATATTCCCTTTTTTATCGATTCCTACAACTAAAGTTGATCCCTGATGTAATGGATCAGTGTCACGTATGTAAATAGGCCTCTCCATCTTTCTGTTCATACTCGTTTTCGTTAAAATTTCCCTATCCGTTTTCAGGTATACTCAATTTAATACTTATTTTAATACTTTTTGTTATTATGTGAGTCAAAGTTCCAATTTCATTTACTTAATAATGTTTTTATAGGGGATATGTATTAGTTTATGCAGGTGGATCGCTAGGAGGGGTATCCGATTAAGCTAAAGATGGGAAAATCTGATAGTGCATCAGCTGACACTTCTGACAAGGAGAAAGAAGCACCAACTGAAGATGCTTCAAAGGCTGATAAGAATGCTGAACAACCTGAAGAGGATGTTGAAAATCTTCGTAAAGTGATAAAGCTTAATGATAATGCTAACGAAGATAAGAAATCTGATGAATCAAAAAAAGACAACGAGCAAGACGAAGATGATGTAGATGGAATTGATGATTTAGTTGAAGAAGCTGAGGAAGAAGGAACTGCAGCTCCTGCATCAACACGAGAGGAACTTGAACAAAAAAGAGCGATTTTACAACGTATTAAGGATTTTGATTTTCAAATTAAAAAGAACCAACAAGATATTAATGCTGTAGGTGAAAAAATAGCAGCATTATCAAAGGATTTGGATGATCTTGTCAGTTTATATGAAATTGTTTCTGAACAAATGAATCCTTTTGTCGGTCTATCTAAGGTTACGAAAAAAAGATTGGAATCATTGGAGAATATTACAAATGAAGTTGATACGTTAAAAGAAAAACTATCAACAATCGAGGCAGGTGGTTCTATTCAAACTTTAAAACAAGAACAACCTTCGACCATCGAACCAAGCTTTGAAATGGATTTATCCGATCAGGAGATGGAAAGAATTATTGAACTGTCATTTTCAGAACTAAATCCTGAATTAAAGGTTGAAACCACAATTGATGATGCAATTGATGTTTTTATCGAAAATTTAAAAGCCGGGAAGGTAAATTAGGTATTGGATTATGAGTGAGGATAAAAAGGAAGGTGGACAGCCTGATGCTACTGATTTTGATTTACAATTAGAATTATCTTCTTTAGTAGCAGACCAAGTTATTCCACAGTCTATTGCTGAGAAGCTTGAAAAAAAACTTGTTGAAAAACAAGTTGATATTACAAAAGATCAATTATATGCACTTGCTGAGAAAATCCATAATTTAATTCAAACGTATAAAGAAAAAGGTTCTTTACCTGAACCAACTAGTTCTACAGATTCTGTTAAACCTAATAAACAACAAGATAATGATTCAAATGATGAATCAAAAGATTCATCTTCATCTCGCTTTGAGGGGGAGATAGATGATGAAACTATTGAAGGATTTATGAGCAAGATTGGACAATTACAACAAAAAATCGATGAATTAGAACAACAAGGTATACAAGGTGAAGTAACTGATAAAAATCAGCCTTCATCATATAATGATATTAATCTACCGTATAATGAGCCTATTTCGACAAGTCATTTAATTACGGATCCATTGCAAAATATTCCATCTAATCCAGAGAGTATTATCGTATTAATGAACTGGCTTCAATATCTGGTGAATAGATGTGGTCATGATAATTTAGCTAATGTTTTAGATTATTATGTTGAAGTTGATTGGATAACAGACGATGTTAAAATTAGTTTACTCGAATATGCTACAGGTATTACAGAGGGGAATAATTTAAAATCCGATACTTCAAATAAAGGTGATGGGAAAAGTTCTAATCTTCATTCTAAAGATCATATTCAATCATATTTATACATTCAACGTCTAAAAGGAAAGAAATTTGAAAAACATTTTGTAGAGAGAATTAATGGGGAACTTGCTCGTATTGAAAAAAAGGTTGACACCTATCATCATACACAATAAAAAAAATTTACTAATAATCTAGAATTCTCTTCCTATATTGGCGTTGATTTCCTTTAAGGCTAGACTAATAATCAAAAGGATTGGTGAGCACATGGGGTTTTCAATTTCAGCAACAGCTGCAATTATTGGAGTATCATTTCTTATGATACTTGAGATTTCAATGGGAACCCTCTTTCCAGTGATCACTAATATTGATGAAAGTTATGATAACATGAGAGAACGTGCGATTAATGAACTACAAACAGACATAGAAATACATAATATAAGTGTCCAGGCCAATAGTTCTCTTCATGATCTTTCAATTCAGGTTAAAAATACTGGTTCAACAACAATAAAAGTATCGAATGTTGACTTATTGATCAATGGGACGTTATCTTCATTTACCTGTTCTAATCAATATTGGTTTCCTGAAAATACGTACGAATTATCAGTTTATGGTTTATCTGGTTCGGGTTTAAAAAAAGTTAAAATAATTACATATAATGGAATTAGTGACTATGATACATATTCAACATAAACCATTAACATGCACTTAAAAAAGAATGAAAAATAAATCTGATGGGATGATTAATTTATGGGATTTAGCGTAACCGGTTCACACGTAGTATTCTTCATTGCTTCAGTTATTGCAGCTGGTGCGGTATCTGGAGTTTTTCTTGCAGTGACATTTAATTTGAATACGAGTTTTTCCGAACGCGGAGATCGAGTCCAGGAAGTATTAGATACAGAATTTGCCATAATTAACGATCCAGACCATATTCCTACTTCAGGTACCGACTATTTATTTTATATAAAGAATCTTGGGGCAAAACAGTTAGTAACTACGGACGAAATTTTTACCATTTTTGTTGATGGAGAAGTTGTTACATCAGATAGTTATAATTTTTCAGTTGAAAAAATCAAACCTGGCGAGATTTCAACGATGTACATTGATTCAGCAATGATTGGAACAGGTTCACAAACGATTCGTGTTGTTGGACCCCAATCTGTTGTAGATGAATTTATATTCACTACTCCCTAATTTAATAAATTTATTGGAGATCTATTGGGATGTCTGACTTAAGTAAAACAAAATCATTAGTCCTTGAGCGGAATGGGGAGAAAGATGGTTTTGCTGAACGATTTGGTCAAGAAATACCTGATGGATCATTCATTTTTCTAGAGGGAAAAGAGGGTGCTGGAAAAAGTATTTTTTGTCAACGGTTTGGTTATAGTTTTCTAAAGCAGGGGCATACATGTACATATATTTCAACACAGTATAGTGTGAAAAGTTTTTTGAGGCAAACAGCTTCAGTTGGTTATGATACAAGAAAATTTCTTATGAGTGGAAAGTTATTTTTTATATCTACTGAAGTTACACTCGCTGAACCAAAACCAAAGCATACATTTTTAGATGCTTTAACCACAACTAAAAAAATTTTTGATCCAGAAATCATTTTTATTGATTCCCTTTCAACACTTTTAAATGAAAGTTTGAATAGAAAGAATCTCGTCGATTTAACAAGTTTCTTTAACAGATTGAAAGGGTCGGGTAAAATTATCATGGTGACAGCTAATCCCAATGATTGGGATAAAGAGATCCACAGTACGTTTCAGATGAACTGTGATATTCATTATCGAGTGGCTCAAGAAAACATGCCAGGTATTGGATTAGTCTATAAATTTTACATTGAAAAATTCAATGGTGCACGTAATAGATATGAACCTGCAACTACATTTAAAGTTCAACCGGGAGCGGGACTAACCATTGAAACAAGTGGTGTCGCATTCTAAGGAGATTAGATTATGACTAAGATGGATTCAGATGAGGAAAAACAATTAATTGAAAATAATCCGCATTTGAAAAAATATATTGATAACATCTCCTTGAAAATGAGTAAACCAACGTTTTATGTAAAAATTCCAAAAGAGGAAAAAGAAAATAAATTCCCTAATCTTATTTATCCTACAAAAGGAATAGTATTTATCCATATGTATAGGACTCCAGAAATGGAGCAAATTGAATATCATGCAGTTGAACCAAAATTAACTAATGATCAAATAAAAAAGCGTAATGCAGTTCTTGAACGAATGTATGAAAAAGCTCATTTTTATGCAAATATCAAAAGTCCTGACGATTTAAGAAAAGCTATCAGTACACTACTTGATAATATAACAGTAGTTGATGAATCAGCAACTTCACTTGATGAAGAAAAAAAAAGAGGGAAAATTAGGTTAACAAGTGAAGATAAAATCGCGATTAAATATGATATAACAAAAGAAATCATTGGTGGAGGACCACTTGAACCATTAATGCGTGATCCCAATATCGAAGATATACATATTTTAACAGGCGAAGATGTTCATTTAATCCATAAAGTGTTTGATTTAGTCCGAACTAATATTTACATTGATCCGAATTGGGCAAATTCTTTTTCCCAAGATTTCAGTGAAAAAATTGGAAGTCCCGTTAGTGACGGTGTACCAATCGCTGATGGCACACTTCCAGATGGAAGTCGTGTCAATATTATCCATCCAAATGATGTTAGTTTAAAAGGACCAAGTATGACGGTTCGAAAATTTAGTGAAACACCGATAAGTATCACGCAAATCATTAATTGGGGGACGATGAGTAGCTACATTGCTGCATATATTTGGATTGCTGTTCAATATGGAAGAAGTTTTTTTGTGTGTGGTGAAACAGCATCCGGAAAAACAACGACAACAAATGCAGTTATTCCCTTTATTCCCCCAGATAGAAAAATTTACTCAGCGGAAAACACTCCTGAAGTTCAAGTGCCTCATCCTGTTTGGCAGCAATTACTTACAAGGACAACTGGGCCAAAAGAAAGCCATGTTGATTTAAACGATTTATTAAAAGCAGCATTACGATCTCGTCCAAATTATATTATACCTGGTGAAACCAGAGGCATCGAAGGACGAGTAGTGTTTCAAGCGATGCAAACTGGCCACCCTTGTATCACTACATTTCACGCTGGATCAGTAACAAAAGTTATCCAACGATTTACTGGTGATCCAATTCGTATCCCTAAACCTTTCATGGACAATCTTGATTTTGTTATCATTCAGTTAGCAGTTGACAGAAAAGGAAAACGATTACGGCGAGTGATTTCTGTTGATGAAATAGAAGGATATAATTCAGCTGTGGATGGTGTGATTACACGGAAAGCGTTCGAATGGAATTCCGCTTCAGATCAACATATGTTTAAGGCAAATCGAAATAGTTACATTTTAGAAGATCGTATTGCAAAGACTGCAGGATATGAAAATCCAACTGAAATTTATGATGAGCTTGATTTGCGGAAGCGGATTTTAGATCGAATGATTGAAGAAAAAATCTTTGATTATTATGAAGTCGTTCAATTTATTTGGACGTATTTTAGAGAAGGCGTTGATGGTCTTCCAATAACCATATAAATAAAGAAATATTACAAATATGCGATGGGGTGGACTTGTTGGCTGATGACGACAAAATGACTGAGGAAGAAATTCAAGAATTGATTGATAAACATCCTCATCTTCAAACATATTTAAAAAATATTGAAGTAAAGATGAAACGGCCTGAGTTTTTCAAAAAAATTCCGAAATCCAAAGAAAGTGAAGAATTTCCAAATCTAATTTACCCAACAAAAGGATCAGTTTTTATTCACATATACCGGCTTCCTGAAATGGATGAACGTATTTATCAGTCTATTGAACCTGAACTTGATGATGAAGCGGAAAAAAAATTCAAAGATATGTTGAAGATAATTGTAAAAAAAGCACCAGAGAAAAAAAGTGCTGTTTCTGACGATGAATTAAAAGAAATTTTTATTGAACTTATGAATGAAATCATCGAGATTGATGAAAACGCATACTCTTATGAACCATTAGAAAAGAAAGGGTTGTTTAACAAACAGAAAATGGCAACAAAGATTAAAGCTACTTCACCGCAAAAAGAAGCAATGAAATATTCTCTTATTAAGGAACAAATTGGTGGGGGACCACTAGAACCCTTTATGCGAGATATCTACTTGGAAGATATTCATATTATTGCTGGCGAAAATGTGCACGCAATTCATAAAGTATTTGATATGATTAAAACAAATATTTTGATTCCAAAAGAAGAATCATTTGTTTTTGCTCGGAAATTAAGTGAAAAGATGGGTGCTGCAGTAAGTGAAGCTCAACCAATTGTAGATGCTACGATGCCAGATGGCAGTCGAGGAAATTTAATTTATCCTGAATCAGTAAGTATTAAAGGACCAAGTATTACTATTCGTAAATTTGCCGAAACCCCGATAAGTATCACGCAAATCATAAATTGGGGAACATTAAGTAGTGGAATTGGAGCATATCTTTGGCTTGCATTACAATACGGGAGAAGTTTTTTTGTTTGTGGGGAAACCGCATCGGGAAAAACAACGACAACTAATGCAGTCATCCCATTCATACCTCCAGATAAAAAAGTTTACACTGCAGAAAATACTCCAGAACTTCATGTTCCTCATACTGTATGGCAGCAGTTATTAACTCGAACCGCAGATACAGAAGAGGGGAGTGTTGACTTATTCGATTTATTAAAAGCAGCATTACGATCTCGTCCCGACTATATTATCCCCGGTGAAACTCGTGGTGCTGAGGGAAGTGTTGTTTTTCAAGCGATGCAAACTGGCCACCCTTGTATCACTACATTTCACGCTGGATCAGTAACAAAAGTTATCCAACGATTTACCGGCGATCCAATCAATGTTCCAAAATCATTTATGGACAACCTTGATTTTGTGTTAATTCAAATGGCTGTGGAACGGAAAGGTCAACGTCTTCGTCGAGTACTTTCAGTTGATGAAATCGAGGGATATAACAAAGCAGTCGATGGAGTAATGTCTCGGACTGCATTTGAATGGAAATCTGCTGAAGATCAACACCTGTTTCGAGCGAATAGAAATAGTTACATGCTTGAAGAACGCATTGCAAAGACTGCCGGTTATGAGGATCCCGCTGAAATTTATGAGGAATATGAATTACGCAAACACATCCTTGATAGAATGGTGGAAGAACAAATTTTTGATTACTACGAGGTATGTCAATTCATTTGGACTTTTTATCGAGAAGGGATTGAAGCTTTACCCATTTCGATTTAATACTTTTGGTTGAGCTAAAATGGCGAAAAAAAAGGAAAAAAGAAACAAAAAAAAACATGAGTTTCTTGATGAACTCAAGGTTTCTTACCGTTTAATAGAAAATAAAAAAAAGTTTTATACGACAGTATTACTTCCTTTCATATTCCTTGGAATATTAGTTTTTACTCTTCCTTTTTTGCTCCCTGTTTTTCTTCCAGTACCCGTTTCTTTTCATCCTGCTACATTTATTATTGGCGGTATTGTCCCTATTATTCTTGGTATTTTCTATCCTTATATTACATTTAAAAATAAAGAAACAGAAATTGATAGTAACATGCATTTTTTTATCACACACCTCCGAGTTCTAGCAATTTCAGATCTTTCTTTAAAAGATATTCTAAACGTACTTGGTGGAAAAAAGGTATATCAAAGCTTAGGTGAAGAAATCAAAAAAGTATCAATCCTCTCTACTCAATGGCGTTATCCAATGGCTAGTACACTTCATTTCGTTGCACTTAGGACACCAAGTAAAATTCTAAAGGATTTTTTAGATCGATTCTCACAGAGTTTAGATAGTGGAGTTGAACATCGAGAATTCGTTGAAACTGAACAAGAAGCAGTTATGCAAGATTATAAAACAATGTATGAAACAAGCAATGAAAACATCGTTATTTTAAACGAAGTGTATGTTAGTATGCTCATTGCGATTATTTTTGTAATGAGTTTTGGTATTGTATTACCAATAATTATGGGCGCTGAAAGTATGACAACGTATACGTATCTTTCTTCGTTCATGCTAATTGTTGCTGAGGGATTATTATTATATTTATTAAAATCAATCATTCCTGAAGATTATATCTGGCATCAATCTGGTGAAAAAAGTGAATTGCAAAAAAAGATGACTAAATGGTTTACAAATTCAATATTGCTTTCAATCATAATAGGTTCAGCTTTATTATACGCTAATTTTTCATTAAATCTGCCTGTGATTGCAGATCTCCCATTGGAAATACTTATTGCATTTGCGTTTTCTCCCTTGTTATTAGTAGGAGTGAAAACTATAATTGAGGAGGAAAATATATCAAGGAAAGAAAAAAATTTTCTTGGATTTTTAACAGGACTCGGATCTATTGCAACCATGAAAGGAGGGAAAGTGACCGAATCGGTTTACTATTTAAGTAGAAAGGATTACGGCATATTATCTAAATATATTCGCAGTTTATATAGACGTTTACGAACTCGAATTGATGATAATGCAGCATGGCAATGGTTTGGAGTTGATACAAATAGTAATTTCATTCAACGATCGAGTGAAATGTTTCGTGAAGCAACTTATGCAGCCGCAAATCCAACCAAGGTTACAAAAATGATCGCTGAAAACATGAGGAAAATCCTTGATCTTCGTAAAAAAAAGTTTTCCATTGTAAACACATCTATTGCATTATTCGGCGGTATCACTTTTGGTATTTCTTTTTCAATTTACGTTTCACTTGTCATTAGCAGACATTTAAATGATATCGTTTTAGAAACAGGAGACCCTTTTAGTCAACTAGACGGTATTAACATTGGAACACTCCTCTATACTGTTCCTCCTGAAACATATAATTTTATAGTATTAATCATTTTTTTAGTGTTAATTATTCACTCTTTTATACTTGCTTACACCATAAAAGTAATCCGAGGAAGTCATACATATCTCACTTTTTTGTATTTTGTTCCATTCGTATGGATTATTTCTTTAACAAGTTGGGTTGTAGATATCTTTATTAGAGGAATGCTTACAGGCACACCTTAACAATTAAGGAATTTTAATTTATATTTTTTCAAAAAAATAATGTATCTTATTACTATAAATCAATAATTGTTTCTGTATAAGTTGAAGGGGTTGTGAAATCAAAAATTGCTGATATTCCTTGTTCAGGAACGATTTTTCCCGAAACTGAGGATCTTGGTGCTATCCCTTCAAAACAAGCAGTTGTATTAACCAAAATACCAATCAGATCATTTCGATTTATGGAAGGAGTATCAACAGTGCAACTATTATCATTATCTCGAATTACTAAAACACCAAACTCCGTATTGCTTAAATTGCTCGTATTCAATGTTTGAAACAATCCATTTGTCACAGTTGTAGAAAAACTCTCATTATCAAATAAAAGAATTGGCATTTTTTGAGAATCAGATATTTGAAGACGTGCTTCACTTAAATCAATTGCTTCAGATCCTGCAGTTGTTTTAACAAAAAAACAAAGCTGGGCGATCGATTCATTTGAAACATAACCACTCACATGAGTTAATCTCAGACCAGATGAAATATCTTTTATTGTTTCCTGGCTTGTCTGCAATGCTTGTTGTTGCATAGAGTCCATTGTTTGAAATACAACAGATGCAGCAACTCCCGCGGAAATAATCATAGCAATAAAAATAATTAATGATCCAATTCCAATTGAAGCATGATCTTCAGTAGAGAACACACCCCCAGAGTATACTATTACCTTTCTCACCTCCTAGCAATGATGTGAGTGGTTCAATTAACTTATTTTAAGAACCCATCCAATGAGAAGGTAATACAGTAAGCAGGTTATAAATCTATGGTTAAAACAAAAAATAGAACAATAAAAAAAAATGAAAAAAATCAAAAGGAGGGATGTTTTTTCCAATCTCTTAAAAAGAGAGTGGAAGAAATGACATCTCTCTATTATTGTAGTTTATAGATTTGATCAACGTATGTCATTGGTGTAGTAAACGAAATCACACCAGGTGACCCAATCTCAGGAATCACACGACCAAACACATCTGTTCGTGGTGGAAGTTGTGCATCAAACAAATATGAAGTATTTGTACAAATATACAAAATCGCTTTATCCCCACGATTCAACACGGGATTACTCGCAGTAATCGAACTATCTTCATCCTGCAACACACCAATCGCAAACGTTTCAGCACCAGTCGTATTCCAATGATCTTCACCAATATCAAACATATCACCAGTCACATCACCAACAAAGGAAATATTGCCATCACCAGTATCTGTCGCATTAGTATAGTTATAACGTACCAATGATTTTGTAGCACCGTTACTAATCAAGATATAAGTATTATTCAGATCGATATCATCCGAACCTGGTCGAACCTTCACCACAACAGCAAGCCGAGACAAATTCTCAAGCTCAGTACTATTGGATTCATTTCGAACCCATCCAGAAACCTCAAAAACAGAAATACCACTACTCACCTCTTTCCGAGTTTTCTGGCCAGTACTCAACGCCTGAATCTGCACGGTATTGCTTGTAGAAACCAAAACCGATGCAGCAATACCTGCAACCAAAACCATTGCAATAAACACAATCATTGCACCAATACCAATAGCAGCTTCATGATCTCGAATAAAATTCTTAACAAACATTCTCATTTCTATTCACCTCCTTATTGCAACTCCATTACATCATCAATATAAGAAGCGGGGGTTGTAAAACCAACAATTCCTGGTGAACCTTCCTCACAGACGACAATACCAGATACATCAGTTCTTGGAAGTAATCCACCAAATACTTCGTCTGTATTTATTCCTAAAATCACGTGATCTCCAAAATTAATAATTGGATTGTCTCTTGTGCATGAATCATCAGCATCATTTAAAACAATTACACTGAATGAATTTGCACTACCATATGTGCCACTGCCAAATACATCTCCGTTTACATTCGAAGAGTTAGTGTATGTATCATCTGATCTCTCGTATGCTAATATATATTTCTCTGATGAATCTGATATTTCAATTATTGTTTCATGTAAATCAATATCTGGAGATCCTGCTTTTGAAGTTATCTCTATAGCCATTTTATCAATTGAACCAGAAGTATTATGACCTTCAATAGCTTCAACTTTCAATCCACTTGCTACTTCTGCGATAGTCTCCTGACCAGTTTTTAACGCCTGCATTTCCAACCGCGTACTTGTTTGGATAAGTACAGATGCGGCAATACCTGCCACAAGAACCATGGCAATAAAAATAATCATTGCACCTATCCCAATTGCTGCGGTATCTATCTTTAAATTCTTTCCTAATTTTCTACATCCCATCATCGGAACATCCCTCCTAAAAGTTACGTCTTGTAACAATTAGGTTGTTTCTATCAACAATAAAACAAACGGTCTTATTATACCTTTTTTTTAGATAGCAATACAAGTGTTAAGGCAAATGCATATGCATATGAATATGTTAAAAATCAAGAAATGAATTTTGTCTTGTTATAAAAAGGGTAAATATAGAGTCAATTGTGTAGTACGAATATTATTTCGTTTTTTCTTTTTCATATTTTCAACTCCATAAAATATCCTAAAAGACAACTTGGATCTAATTTTCTCATCAATGCCTCTGCAGGGTTCTCTCCGATCTCTAACCAGAGAGATCCATGTAACCGATGGTTATACCATTGAAGGAATTCTTCAATGGTGTCAAAACGCCATCGGTGCTTATCATATTCAAACCAGAATCGTTCCACTTTCCCATTGGTTTGAGGATTATTCCTGCGAGAGGGAACAAAGTTGATATCATTTTGTTCCAGGAATTCCTGAAATTGTGATTTGCTCTTCGGATGATTTGAGTAAAACTGGGTACCTCGATCCGTGTTCACATCCTTGATGAATGCATGAAACAGATGACTGTGATCAATCACCTTTTGAAAAGTATCAATACTATGCCTTGCAGTTGCTTCAGGATACTCTGCTCCATGAAAGATGTATCGTGATGCATCATCCATCCAGACAATGGCATGTGGATGATCCACTGAGGTACGATGCCAGTCACCATGGATCAATGAAAAACTATGATCACGTTCATACCGGCGACGTTTCCGTTTCTTCTGTTTATTCGGATTTGGAATCGTTCTTTTCTTCTTCAGGAAATACTTATGGATCTTATGATGTGGAATATGATGCCCTCTTCGTTTCAATTCATGAAAAAGAAGACGAGCTCCGAACCGTGTTTCCTACCAACTTGATCAATGATCTCCTTTTCCGTTGGAGTAAGTGGTTTTCCTCTTGGTCGTCTCCTCGGGTTCAAACAGGGAGGTTTTCCTGTTTTGCTTATATTCCTTTACTAATTGCTGAATCCTCCGGATGCTTACTTCATAATGTCGAGCTAATCGTTCTGTGGTCCAATCTTTATCTTCCACTGCATGTTTGCAGATGTTCCTTATTTTCTTGTCTGTAAGCTTTGTCACATCAGCATGTAATCTAAAGCGAAATAATTTTCATACTCTACAAAATATAGAATCAATAAAAAAAGATTTAAAGAAATAAAAAAGTGAAGGGTTCCAAAAGGATTGGTTTCGGAGTGCCCTTTTTTCAATTTATTATTGTAGTTTATAGATTTGATCAACGTATGTCATTGGTGTAGTAAACGAAATCACACCAGGTGACCCAATCTCAGGAATCACACGACCAAACACATCTGTTCGTGGTGGAAGTTGTGCATCAAACAAATATGAAGTATTTGTACAAATATACAAAATCGCTTTATCCCCACGATTCAACACGGGATTACTCGCAGTAATCGAACTATCTTCATCCTGCAACACACCAATCGCAAACGTTTCAGCACCAGTCGTATTCCAATGATCTTCACCAATATCAAACATATCACCAGTCACATCACCAACAAAGGAAATATTGCCATCACCAGTATCTGTCGCATTAGTATAGTTATAACGTACCAATGATTTTGTAGCACCGTTACTAATCAAGATATAAGTATTATTCAGATCGATATCATCCGAACCTGGTCGAACCTTCACCACAACAGCAAGCCGAGACAAATTCTCAAGCTCAGTACTATTGGATTCATTTCGAACCCATCCAGAAACCTCAAAAACAGAAATACCACTACTCACCTCTTTCCGAGTTTTCTGGCCAGTACTCAACGCCTGAATCTGCACGGTATTGCTTGTAGAAACCAAAACCGATGCAGCAATACCTGCAACCAAAACCATTGCAATAAACACAATCATTGCACCAATACCAATAGCAGCTTCATGATCTCGAATAAAATTCTTAACAAACATTCTCATTTCTATTCACCTCCTTATTGCAACTCCATCCAAGCATCAATGTATGATGCAGGAGTAGTAAAACCGACAATTCCTGCTGCACCTTCTTCACATATAACTAATCCAGATACATCAGTTCTTGGTAATAAACCACTGTTTACTGTAAAGACTGAACTTGTATCAATGCCTAAAATAACGTGGTCTCCATCATTTATTACAGGTGTTGTACTTGTGCATGATTCATCAGCATCTTGCAAAACTGTAATTCCAAACGCAGTTGAGGATCCCCAAGCTCCATTAGTAGATAGGTCTCCATCAATCGATGTTGAGTTTTTATAATCAGATCCATAACCGAGTACATATTTGTTTGTTGAATCGGATATTTCAATTATTGCCTGTTCTAAATCTATATCTGGAGCGCCTGCTTTTGGTCTAATTTCAATTGCCATTTTGGTAATTTTACCTGAAGCATTGTATCCTTCAACACCTTCAACAGTAATACCTGAGGATACTTCAGCGATTGTTTCTTGACCCGTTTTTAATGCTTGCATCTCTAAACGTGTACTTGTTTGCACCAGCACCGATGCAGCAATTCCAGCAACAAGAACCATGGCGATAAAAATTATCATGGCTCCGATACCAATTGCTGCCATATTTTTTCTATTTGTAAGGTATTTAGTCTTTCGTCCCATCCTTCTATTACCCCTCCTGACAGTTACACAATTGCAACCTTTCAGAGTGCTACCCCAATATTCCTCTCTGTTTTTATATACTTTATTTGCATGTGAATATGCAGGTGAATGTGTAGGTGCCTATTCGATTGAGTGGCATGGTAATAATGAGGGCGCATACACAAAGTAATATTCAGTTCAATAAATGAGAAAGTATGTTTTTCTTAAAGAAAATATTTTAATTTCAAATGAAATATTATTCAAATTGAATGAAATTCACTATTTTTATTTGAATATGTCCTTTTCCATTTTAGAAATCTGTTGTTCTAAATGCATAAGCTCTAAATCAACACCCATCTCTTTTAAAACATTTATAGATTCATCATCTAATTTTTGTGATAACTCTTTTAAAAAAAAATGTCCTGCTTCATCGCCCAGGGAATTATTCAAATGAGTGATAATATCTTTTACCGCTGGACCCATTTTATTTATTTTCAATTCATTTATATTACCCATGATGGTTATTGGTTCAGAATCTTCTAAATAAGTTGTGTCTTTCACTGTTATATTATCTAAAAATGAGTGTTGTTTTTTTAAATTATTTAGTGTTGATCCCAATAAATAGACTGCATGGCTCTGTGTGGTCTTCCTTCCAGATATTAATAAAATCGTGTTTAAAACATCCTTAATAACTTTTATATTTTCCACCATATTTAGTCCCATTTCTTGATAATTATTTCTAATTGAATATCTGTAGAAATAAATATTGTTTTTCTTAAGAATAGAAATTGATTTTTTATATTTTATCATTTTTCAATAATAAGGAATTTGGTTAGTATTTTATCAATTTCTTTTTTGTGTTTATTATAAATTATTAAATAATGGTAATACTATTTAGTCTTGGATGAGGTATTATGGATGCAAAAAAGTATATCTTTGGAATAATGCTTATTATACTCTTCATTGCTTTCTCGGGTTGTGAGGAACAAGGAGTAACAACACAACAATCATTTGATCATGTTCAATTCAACTCAGAAGTAGTGGATTTGGCATATGCTAACGTTACGTTTTTTGAAGAAAAGGAGTTTAATGACGAGATGGAGCCAATAATGGTAACAAAGGAAGTTGAGGTGAAATATCTTTTCCATAATAAATTGGATCGAACTATTAATGTAAGTGTCACAATTGAATTTTACTCTGATCAAGACGAATTAATTTACCGAGTCGGGCCTCGAATAATTCATGGATTGTTAAAAGATTATACAGAAAAGCAATTCACAGATGTCAATATCGCCCGATGCATTGGTGATAACGCAAATAATGTTTCATATGTTAAGATAATTGCATATGAAGTCTAATCTCTATTTTTATTTTTTATGAAAATACCAATGATTAGCAAGATCGACAATAGGTAAAATGGTTGAACGAACGGCGTATCATTAGATGAAGTATCTTCATATTCAATCGTTATTGTTTCTGTTCCAGAATTTGCATTTGTTTTTTGTATGCTAGTGTTGGTAGGACCGTAAGTTATAGTTAATATATGATTTCCTGTCCCAGAAAGAGGATATTCTTCGAATATAAATGTTTTTGTCTCCAAGGCATCGAATATATATTCCTCGGTTACGGAAAAATCTTCGTCATCAGTTAATTTTAGAGTTATTTGATCTGATGAAATATTTCCACGATTTGCCAAAGTAACCATAATATCATATTTTACAACCAATTCTTGTCCAATAGTTTCTTCTTTAATTTTTGAATAATCAGTATTTACCAAGGTTAACTCATAATCCTGTGCCGATACTTGAAGGATCGTTATAAATAAAAGTAAACCAAGTGTTGATAAAATTAGACGTTTTAATATCTTATTTCTACCCCTCATCTCTATTCACCATTATTCTTTTGTTAGTGAACACTTAGAATGGAGGAGCATGTATTTAAGTAAGAGTATTTATTCATTTTATTGAGGTGAAATGAGATGTTGAAATCACGCGGAATAAAACGTGGTATAGAAGTATTTGTGAAAGATCCAGTTAATCCCAATGATCCTTTGAGAAAGGCCAGAGTGGTTAACACGTATCCTCATCCAAGTAGCTGGTTAGTTGTCCAATTTGAAAATGGTGAGATGAAAGAAGTTGACGAAAGTATGGTTACTACTATGTTTGAACGCAATCGAAAGTCCTATTTTTAATCGTGATATATAAAATATTAAGTTATTTCATTGAATTATCAATCGCATAATTTTCCGTATATGCATGTGCATTTGTTGATGGATATGCAAGTTATATATCTGGTAATTATTTTTTGTGGGTTTATGTGTAATTATTGTGTAATACATTACACATCACTAATTTTTCAATTCTATAATTAGAGATAATAGTTTTATTTAGGCTTATGTTCCTTTCATAATAGTGGTATTTTTTCATTATGATCATTTTTTCAACAAGAATTAAAAAGAAGTAATGTGGCAAACAATATCACGATGGAAGGAAAGAAGGATATAACTAAGGCAATTACTAAGATACGAAGTCATCCTCATTTCCTTGTTTTTATGAGTATTTTAGTAATTAGTGTCTTAAGTAATAGTATTATGATATCATATATGGGAGTTTCCTCATTTATTGATTCATTATCTAATCCAGAAGAATATAAAATCATCAGTCACAAATATATATTAAACAAACAGCATGAAGCCGATAGATTTTGTATTATCGCTCAAAAACAATCACAGACACTATCATCAATTAATACTTCAGACCAACTCTATATTCATTATAGCAATGATTGTTCTTCTTACTATTTATTATCAAATCAATCAGAAAAACCAGATCAATCGCTCCAGATTGCGGGCAAAGTGGTTTCCATTATTGAATCTGATCCGCTATCTACTTTATCTTTTATATGGTGGCAAAAAAGTATTCAGTTTATTGAAATTTTGAAAAGTAAAAAATAATTATATCAACATGTAAAAAATGAAGGAATAAAATGAACCAAGCAACGATGTTTATGTATCTCATTGCAATTATTTTTTTGCCCGTTGTTATTCTATTTTCATTATATTTGGTTTATATGTTAATTTTTAATTCGTTGACTTTTTCTTCCAAAACTTCAATGATGTTAACCATATTTATCATGTTGACCTCTTTTTCTCCATCCTTGCTTTTTCAACACGCTGATGGCATATTCTTGTTTTCAATTTCTTCATGGAATTTTTATATTCACCCAATTGGATTTCTATTGCCGGTTCTAATTTCTTGTTTATTAATTATGAAAACGAAAGTAAGTTGGCCGTTTTTATTGAGTAGCCTTATCCCTGTATCACTTACTGCTTATCTCATGACTACTCCAATTATTGAAAAAGGAATTGTATCCCCATTTCCCCTTTGGTTATTTCCACCCTTGGTTGCTGCTATAATATCGGTTTTAAATAAAGAAGTGCTCCAAAATAAACTATTTTTATATGCTTTTTCTCTTGGTGTTTTTGGCGTGATTATTGGAGCAGATCTTGCACATTTACCGACCTTAATACAGCTCTCAACCTCATCATCGATGCATGCAACAATAGGAGGAGCGGGCAGTCTTGATCTCATTTTCTTAAGCGGTATTTTTTCCGTATTATTTTCAAAATTATTTTTACTTGGAAGAAAACTACTTCATTTTGAACAAATGAATAAAACAGAATATCTGCATATGTAATTATTAATGCGAGCAATAATGCAAATAATACTGTATATTGCAGGTGCATATGCAGGTGTATATGTTGATGCTTATTCAAGTGGGGATTTAGTATAAATAATAGTAGTTTCATACATTACTAAAGCGGTGAGGGTTTGGGATGCACGAGCCGGATAATGAAAATATTTCAGCAGAGGTAAAGCGCCCTTTGGTAGTTCGGGCGTTACGCAGAAGTAACGTACGAAAAAAGATAGCAGAATATCTTTTTGATATTAGTCCAAGTTATAGTTATACTTCTGAAATAGCCTATCATGTAAAAACGACTCCAACTAATGTGATAGGAGCTATTAGAGGGATGAAATCACGATATCGAGAGGATGAGTCATTAATAGGACTTGATCTTATCGAAGAAAGGAAGGGCGGATCAAACATTAAACTCTATGGTCTTACTCCTTTTGGAAAAGAGATTCTAGAGTCAATGTTAAAGGAGAAAAATAATCGTTAAAGATGGCTATTTTATACTGCCATCGCTTTATTTTTAAAATAGAAATCCTCACTGCATTTTAAAATCAATGATTAAAAAAAGAAATATAAAAAAAGATGGTATGATACTTCTTGAGTAAGTCGTGTTGCATTATCCAAAAGAAGAGAAATATTTTTATCTAGGGTTTTTGAAATACTCGTTCCCTAGAATTGTACGGTTGAAATTTCATTCTTGCCTCGCCGACAAGCGTTTCGGTTTTCCCCATCACAAAGAAGCCTCCAGAGTTAAGTGCATTATAAAAATCCATATACAATATTTCTTGTAGAGACCGACTGAAATAAATGACAACGTTTCTACAAAAGATAATATCGAAATTTTGTTTTTTCGGACCAGAAATTAGATCATGATATTGAAAAGAAACCAAATCTTTGACAACTGGTTTTATTTGATAGTTATCTTGATTTATATCGAAAAAATTTTCTGGATTCTTTAAAAAAGAAAGTTGTTTTGACACATCAGTCTGACTAATTCCTTTTCGTGAAAAATAAGCTCCAGTTTTTGCTCGCTGCAGACAAGCCTGATCAATATCAGTAGCAACAATACTCACTTTTGACTTTGCTTTTCGTTCACCTAACAATTCAATAAAAAGCATCGCAATACTGTATGCTTCCTTCCCATCTGATGAACCTGCACTCCATACTCGAACACGGTTTTTATGTTCAGAAATAGAGGGAATTATATCCTGCTGGATAAACTGGTAAACGCTTTGATCTCGAAAAAATTCAGTGACATTTATTGTTAAATCATTAAGTAACCGTTCTTGTTCCTTTGTATTCGTTTTTAATAATTTCCAATACTCATGATAACTTTCTAAATTATAAGCTCTTAATCTTGCATTAAACCTTCTCCCTAAATAGGTATTCTTATATTGATCAGTATTAAATCCAAGTAGGCTTTTTACGCCTTTTTTGAGTTCCTCAAAATCGGGAGGATACGTTCTTGTTTGTACCACGTTCTTATTCACCTTTTCATTCTTTTAAAGTTAAATGACTTTAATATTCGGTCCTTCTCCACCTTTTTTCACCATGCGAATGTGTAATTCTTCATTATTTGGATAAAATGTTATTGTTCGACCTCGATCTCCGCCTACATCCTTTCCAACAATTCGGATATGATGTTGTTTAAGAATCTGTTGAACCGCTTCAGCATTTCTTTTGCCAATCTGCAAGGAGTCATCTTTGAAAGTAAATAGACTCGCTCCACCAGCAATTTTTGCTTTACAATTGTGTGTATTACAACCTTTCTTTTTCATTTCATCAAGTAATGCTGGAATAGCTGTATCGGCATATTTGCCGATCCTGTCTTTTTTTGTTCCCATAGTGGGAAGCATTATGTGCGAAAGACCTGCAATTTTTTGTTTGGAATCATAAATGACAATACCTATACAACTACCTAACCCTACTGTTGATAAGGGAGAACCATTATCAGATACCGCATAATCACCAATCCCAATGATAACATTTTCCTGCATACTTACTATCCTTCCAAGATGGTACAATTTTCTTAATGTCTATTCAGATAATGAATTGACATATGCATCTACTTCCACATCATTTGTTTTTCCAAATGATGCAATCAATCGATCATACAAAATATCCAATGATTGTGGTGACGGAAGTAAAATGAAATATGAAGTAAACTGATTTTTTTTCCCTCGAAACTGTGTATCAAAAATTAATGCGTGAGATGTTTCTTTTCCAATGATATTAGTGATTTGATCAATAAAGACATCAGGGACTTCTTCAGAATAATGAGGTGGTGACAGCATAATAGAAGTATCAAGGAAAGTACTCAGGGCATTTGTATAAGCTGAAACAACGACATTTCCCACTTCTGTTATCGCAGATTCGCTCATTTCATTTAATTCAGTTGAAGTACCTATCGGTTGAAACATAAGCAAATCTGAAAGAATTAACGCACTTTTATAAGGAAATAAAAACAAAATACTTCCAAGAAATTTATCTGTTAATTCCAAGTAAACACCGACAAGTTTATTATCATCACCTGAGATTTTTCTAATGCTTTGTTTTAAATCTGGAATTTTTTGTACAAAAATTTGAGGGACATTAATTTCAACTTCTTGATTAATCATTTGGGAGACCGCAGTTGCAGCATGAGAGCAGCCAATATTACCTGTTTCTTGTAATGCATCAAGTTGTGTTTCATTTAGTAAGTGGAGTTGTTTCATTTATCTTACCATCCTATCCTAATTTAACTTATTACCATATATTATGTTCAATCCATGCCGAGCTTATGTAGCATAAGATCAATCGTTTTCGGTTCTGGAATAAGAAACATATTCACATCAAAAGTATTCTTACCTTCTTCAGATACCGCAGTTTCAAATAGCAAAACTGTATCAGCAACCGATCCAACTTTAATTAATGCATAATCAAGAATTGCTGCAGGCATATCAAAAGCAATTACAGGAGGACCTGGTACCATTGATACATTAATTAGTTCAGTTATACTATCAAAAAATGAACTCATCATCACATTACTGACCTCCATTAATGCTGACTCTTCCATCTCTGAAAAACTATCTCGCATTCCTTCAGGTTGATTAAGTAACAGATTAGAAAGATAAAACGCACTCTTTTTAGAAAGAAGTACCATAACATACAACGGTGTTTCCTCTGCCATCTGTAAAAAAACACCAATAACGGGGTCTGTCTGAGGAACAGTTTCAACGCTTTTTTCAAGTGGAACAACATCAATACGTGGAATTCCCACTTGTATCGGCTTGCTTACCATTTTGGATAGAGCTGTCGCTGCGTGAGAAGCACCTATATTAGCTACTTCTTGCAAAGCATCCCGTTGCATTTCATTTAGAGTCAATGTTTCAATCATCTTTTTCCCTTCAAATAAATTATTTTAAACCCATACGTTTAAGTAGTGTATTTACTGAATCTGGCTCAGGTAACAAAAACATGTGAATTTCGAAATTATGATCTTTTTCCTCTTTTAAATCAACATTAAACAAAAACACATCATTTGATACCTCTCCGATTTGAATAAGGACATAATCAAGAACAGCTTCAGGAATATCATACGCTAAATGAGGCGGACCAGGTACAACACTCATGCCTAATAATGCAGATATACTATCAAAAAATGAACAGATCATCACATTTGCTACTTCAGATAATGCAGACATATCCATTTCAGAGAGCACCCGTTCACCAGAATGTATCTGTTCTCCTAAAAGTAAATCAGCAAGTGCAAATGCGCTCTTTCTTGGAATTAACATCATCACATAGGATGGTATTTCATCAGATATTTTTAAAAAAATACCTACAACGATTTGTTCATTTTGAATATACGTTCCTGCTTCAGCTAACGGAATAACCTCTACATGAGGGATTCCCATTTTTACTTCACGATTAATCATTTGAGACAATGCAGTAGACGCATGACCTGCGCCAATGTTTGCCAGCTCTTGCAATCCATCCTTTTGTGTTGTATCTAATGTAATTTTTTTCATACCTTGTTTCCTTCTAATACAATTTTTATTTTACAAGTGTATTCACATCAAGGACTAATATGACCCTTCCATCACCAGTTATAGTTACTCCCGCGATACCTTTCGTTCTTTTCATACTGCCGCCAACATTCTTAATAGTTATTTCTTGTTCACCAATTAATTGATCAACGAGTAATCCAAATTTTTTATCTTCTCGTTGGATTATCACACCATAAACACTTTTTGTCAAATCTTTGCCATCTTTTTCATTCTTAACAAGATCTTTTAATCCTAAAACAGGTAACACTTCATTTCGAATCACCGTAGTTTTTTTGCCATCTATGTAATTGATATCTTCTGGTTGAAGTTTGACCGTTTCAATAATATTACTAATAGGAATTGCATATGTCTCCTGATCGACACCAATAAATAACGCTTTGAAAATTGCCATCGTTAACGGTAATTTTAAAGAAAATGTACTTCCTTTATCCGTAGAAGACTGAACATCCACGACACCATTGAGCTTTTCAATAGTGGATTTGACTACATCCATTCCTACCCCTCGACCAGAAATATTAGTAATTTTTTCTGCACTACTTAATCCAGGTAAGAAAATAAGTTGTAATGCCTGCTGATCGGTCATTGATTGGACCTCTTGTTGCATTTTTAAACCTTTTTTCACAGCAGTTTCTTTAATTTTATCTGGGTTAATGCCTTTTCCATCATCTGTTACCTTAATGAGAACGTGATTTCGTTTACGTTCTGCAATAAGTTGAACAGTTCCAGCTGATGGTTTACCCTTTTTTTCTCTTTCTTCAGGTGTTTCAATTCCATGGTCGACTGCATTTCTAAGTAAATGAACTAGAGGATCTCCAATTTCATCTAAAACGGTACGATCAAGTTCTATTCCTTCACCTTCCATCTGGAAATCAATCTGTTTTTCATTTTGCTTTGACAGGTCACGAACCATTCTAGGAAATCTATTGAATATATGTTTCATCGGTATCATTCGAATGTTCATAATTTTGTCCTGTAGTTGATTGGTTAATCGATCAAAAGTTGAAATGGTTTCTGAAAGATCCTCTAAATTATGATCTGCAGCAATTTGAGTTAATCGACCTTTACTAATAACAAGCTCTCCTATGAGATTCATGAATTCATCAAGTTGATCCATTCCGACACGAATGCTTTGTGACTGCCGTGCTAATTCTTTTTTTGATTTGATCGGTTTTTTGTCACTAGCCTTTTTTGTTTTTCGTTGGTTGTCTGGTTTCTCACTTGGACTATGGTCAGTCACTTCACCTTTTTTTTGAATTTGTTGATATTCTTTAGGAATTGATATTTTATCATTTTCAATTGAGAGAGGAATAACTTGTTTTTCTTCTAATTCTGAAACGGAATCAACTATTTCATGAACTGATTCTTCATTTGCACTCGTGGTATAAAAGAGATCAAATGATTCATCAAAATCTCCCTCCTCTATCATTTTTCTTTTAGGATTAGTGTATACTATTTCACCATTATCGCTTAATTTTTTTAAAAGAAGATATGCCCTTATTGATTTCATCCTGCATTGTTCATTAACTGATATATGCAATGCGTACACGGATTGTTCTTGTTCCAATTTTTGTAGCAAAGTTTCATTTATATCTTTTGGGAAATCTAATGAAACTGTTGTTGAATCTGATGGTTTGTTCTTTGGTTTTTTTTGTCCCGATGAAGAATTTAAGTAGTTTTCTAATTGCTCAATTAACCCATTAATATTAAAATCAGTTACATCATTTACCGCAATATCCTCCACCATTTCCTCTATTCCATCAAAACAATTAAAAATTAAATCAACAACATTGCTATCAACTGTAATTTCATGTTGACGAATAAGATCAAGAGTATCTTCAGTTTTGTGAGATAAATGTTGAATGGAATCGTAATTTAACGTAGCAGCCATTCCTTTGATTGTATGTGCCGCACGAAAAATTTTGTTTAATGCTTCTTCATCCTCTGGATTTTGTTCAAAATCTAATAATGATTGATTTAATGTTGTAAGATGTTCCCTTGCTTCCTCAATGAACATCTCTTTGTATTCGCTGTTCTCATCATTCATTATGCAATTCACCTTATTTTTTCTGCTTAAGCCATAATGTGCTTTGGGGAGCTATTTGATGAAGTGGAAGCACTTTATCCACTACCCCTAATTCAATCGCAGCTTTAGGCATACCAAAGATTATTGAAGTTTTTTCATCCTGAGCTATAGTTCTTCCCCCCTTTGCCTTAATTGTTCCCATTGCTTGTGCACCATCTCTACCCATGCCAGTTAATAACACTGCAACAAGATGTTGTTGAAAGACTTCTGCAGCTGTAGAAAACGTTACATCCACAGCAGGTCTCACACCATGAATTTTAGGTTTTTTATTCAATGAAACATATCGTTTTAGTTTTCCATTATCCATTTCTTCCTCAACAGTCATATGATAATCGCCAGGCGCAATAAGAGCAACACCATTTTTGATTTCATCACCCTCGCTAGCTTCTTTTACATTAATCTCAGATAAGGTGTTTAATCGTTCTGCAAGAGATTTTGTAAATACCGGGGGCATGTGTTGAACAATCAGAATACCAGCAGTTATATCTCTAGGAATTTGAGGGATAAGTTTAGTAAGAGTTTGAGGCCCACCAGTAGAGGAACCAATGATTAATACTTTTTTTACAGTAGTCAATGGTTGAAAATGAGTTTTTCTTACTTCTGCAAATTTTGTCTTCATTTGATGAGCAGTTCTAACTTTTTCAAGTAATAACTCACTCATTGTCTGAATACTCGTATGTGGTGCCGGTTTTGGAATAAAATCTATTGCCCCAGCATCTAATGCGTCTTTAATAGCAGCCATATTATGCTCAGCTTCGCCACTTATTACTATGACTGGGAGTGTTCGCTCTTGCAATAATTTTTGTGTAGCTATTACACCATCAACATTTGGCATATTAATATCCATTAACACAACATCAGGATGAATTTCTTGTAATTTTTGTAATGCTTCACCACCATCAAGAGCAGTTCCAATAATATTCATATCATGTTGTGAACTAATGATTTCTGAAATCTTTTTCAAAAAAAAGGGCGAATCGTCGACCAAAAAAACGTTAATTAATGATTTTGTTGCACTTGCCATCTTCGTTCTTGAATATGTTTCAAAGTTAACATTTGCATGAGCAGATGTTTTTACTTTTTCAATTAATTCAGAGCCTATTTCCTTCATATTTAACGATATTGAACCAGATGGTTTACAAATAAAATCAATTGCTCCAGCGTGTAACGATTCAATTGTAATCCTTGCTCCTTGAGATGTCAATGCACTTACCATAACTATTGGTTTTGGATTATGTTTCATGATGTGCCTAACAGCATCAATACCATTCATTTCTGGCATTTCAACATCCATCGTAATGACATCTGGATTGAATTTTTCTGTTTTTTTGATAGCATCAACGCCGTTTTTTGCTGTGCCAATCACTGATATTTGAGGATCTTGTTTAAGAATATCACTAATCACTTTTCGCATAAATGCAGAATCATCGACAACAAGAACGTTTAGGCTCACAACGTATCCCTCTAAGAACAGAGGAAGTTATCCCATTATTTTTCCAACTTCTTCCAAAACCTGGGGAGCCTGAAATGGTTTTACAATATATCCCTTGGCACCTGCTTCAATTGCTTCCTTAACTTTTGTCTCTTGTCCTACAGCAGTCACCATGATTATGTTTGCATTCCCATCTTCTGCAACTATATTTTTTACTGCTTCTATTCCTTCCATATTCGGCATTACTATATCCATAGTGACAAGGTCTGGTTTATGTTTCTTGTATGCCTCAATTGCTTCCAGTCCATCGGATGCTTCAGCAACAATTTCAAATCCCTTAGGTTTAAGGATATTTGCTAGCATCATCCGCATGAATTTTGTATCATCTACTAACATCACTTTTTTTCCCATACGACCCTCCTCACCGCAAAAGGTGGTGTCGTTTATCAATTTTTCCATATTTTTTATTTTATTCTTTTGAATTTAGTTTTTTTATATTTTACTTAAGATTCTTTTTCATTTGTTCAACAATGTGTTTTGTTCCCTTTTCTGTTAGTTCATATTCCTGATCACCAGAAACACGAAGTACCTCTTTTGATAAGAGATCATCAACAATACTCTGTAATTCCTCCTCAGAAATCCCTAGCATCTCTGTTGCCATAGATGCATCAATATCACTAGTATACATCATTTGAACAAGCATGAACTGTTGTTCATTTAATTCAATCGTTTCTGATTCCTTTGCTTTACTTTCAGAGATGAGTTGAACGTATGAACCCATAAAGGAAATTAATGGACGTTTGCCAGTAATCAAAGTTGAAATAATCGTTCCTTCTTTTTGATATTTAAGTGTTAAAGAGGAATCTTGTTTATCTTGTAAATTAATTTCAAAATCATCCAAATTTAGTAAATCGATTGTTTCTTTTTGTTTCTTGCCTAACCATTCTGCAGCAAGTATAACATTATTTTTTTTAATGAACACATTTCCTTCAACAGGTTTTTTATCTAAAAGGATTTTTCCACCTTTACTAAATGGACTTACGAACTCTATTGTTTTTCCATTTGTTAAAAGAATGCATAAAAATTTTTTAATTTTCTTTGCATTCTCATGCGAGGTTGATAATAAACAGGCTTTTTCCTCATTATCATCTGAGATATAATGGACTGGTATAATTGTCGTTGAACCTAGAGCTTTTCGCCAGAGTTCAACTTTCCTATCCACATCAGTAATTTTATCATATGGCAAAATCTTAATATTTTCTTCATCTGGTTTATTATCTTTCTCTGGAGCCAATAGTATTTTTTTCGTTGTTAATGTTAAAAAACCTGGAGTAAGCCTTTTCTCATTATTTTTATCCTTTAAATTTGAGAGTTTGTAAATGAATTTTAAATATGAATTTTGGATCAATGCTTTTTCTTCAGCCATCCTACCGTAACCTTTCTTTTCCAAAGAATTTTCGATTGGAGTAAATCGCGGTGAAAGTAAATGGATTATTCATTTTTTAATTGATTTATCTCTTTATTGGAAATTCTTTTATCAATCCCATCTCCACTTATCATTCATCCTCGCATATTCCATCCGTAACTGAAAATAGAAAACTCCTATTTAAAGTTACATCATAAATTATGTTTATTAAAAGAAAGATTGTAGTAACTAATCATTTAATGAGATAAAAAGAAAAGGATAATTATCCTGATTATTTATTTTCTCTTTGTTGCTGAATAACCCATAATCCAATTGGCCTAACATCAGGAGTTGATGCCATCTTTGATTTTGTCCAATCCATTAGCTCTTCTTTTGAAAGATGCTGACAGCAGTGTTCGCAAGCAAAAAATTCATCAGCAACAACTAAACCAGACAAATTTTTCCCTAACACTATGTCTTTTTCACAAACATCACAGATTACTGTAGATTCATCTGTGAGTCCAATAACCTCAGAATTCATAATCGAAACGGGTTCTGAATTTTCAATATGTGAAATTGTATCTTTTATATTTTGATTATCATTAATTTTTTTGGATTTATTATTATCTTGCTTTTTTGAGATTTTTTTAGTTTTTTTAGATCCAATCTCAGTACTTTCTTTCGTACTATCATTCATCGAATCATCAGAGGTAGTTTTATTAGAAGTAATTTTCTTAAGTTTTTGAATATGAGATATAATCTCATCAATATCTTTATTTTCCATATGTTCAATCCCCTGAAATTAATGAAAACACTATACCCTCTCACTTTTAAAGATTTTTCTTTTATAATAAAATTTACTGATTCCTACTAAATTTTAATTAGAATATTCTGATGAGGCAGAGTAATTCTTTATAATCCTTTACATAATAATTTATATTAATTTCAAAATTATCATAATGATATATTAAAAATATTGAACAGATTTCATTATTTTTCGACAATTTTAAATAGCTTAATTTTAATTTGTCAAAAAGACCTAATGCTACTTTGGATGTGGATTTGGGATGAATCAATTGCAGGAGATAAAAATTGTCAATTATATTTAAATTTGACTTAAAGTAATTGTTTTTATTTTCTCATTTTAGGATTATTCATCTCAATGAAGCTGGCTTTAGATAAATAACAAAGGTGAATTGGAAGATGGGATGGAAAGGAAAAAAATTCCAAGACATGAGTATAAAATGGAAGCTGTTGATTATATGCGTACTTTTGGTAAGCGTACCCGTTGCTGCTGCTGGAACTATTAGTTACCAAACATCAGAACGAGAAACATTCCAACAAATTGAGGATCAACTTACCGAACAAGCACTTGCATGGAAAACAATTGTCCAAGGGCAATCAGATGTTTTAGATAGGGAAGATGAACTCATAAGAGATGAATGTATCGCAATTTCTCGTGATGTAAAAAAGATGATTGAACTCATTGTTCAGCAACATGGAACTTCACCAAGTGACTCTGTAGTGAACAATCTCTTTGATAAAATAGCTGAAATTACTGTAGGGAAAACCGGTTATGTCTATCTAATTAGTTGTGTAGACGATAATCCACTTGAGACAATACTCAATGATGGAAATGACTATAACAAAGGATATTACGTTGTATCTAAAGGACGCGCTCGAGATGGAGATAATATTTGGAGCGCGCAAGATAACGATGGTGTATATTTTATTCAAAATATGGTCAATCAAGCTTTAACTCTTACGGGTGATGAAGCTTTTACTATTGATTATCCCTGGCAGAATGAAGGTGAAACAGAAGCAAGGATGAAACTAGGTGGAATAACCTATTACGAACCATGGAATATTCTTATTGGTGCTAGTTCATATTATGATGATTTTAAAAGTTCTGACATTCAAGAAGATCTCAAAGATAATATCGCAAGTCAAGTAATCGGAAAAACCGGATATATTTTTGTTCTCGACGGTAGTGGTGATGAGCAAGGTAATTATATTGTTTCAAAAAGTCGTGAAAGAGATGGGGAAAATATTTGGGACGCAACAGATGCAGATGGCGAGTACTTTATTCAACAAATTGTTACAAATGCAAAGAAAGTGAGTGAAGGAGATGCTCATATACAATACTATCCTTGGCAAAACGAGGGTGAATCCTCCTCGAGATTAAAACTAGCCGCATGTACCTATGTACCAGAATGGGATTGGGTAATTGGTGTGAGTGCATATCAAGAAGATTTTTTGGATGGTTTAAAAACGATTCAAATGACAACAATAAGCATTGTAGTGATCTCAATAATTCTAGGTAGTATAGTTGCCTACTTCTTTGCGATGGCGTTAACTAAACCAATAAATAAAGTTGTTGGAGTCGTTAAATCAAATGATCTCTCCCAAAGATGCAATATTTCCTCCAAAGATGAAATTGGTACCATAGGTGGTGCCGTAGATGGGATGTTAAATAATCTAGCAGTACCCGTTAAAGAGATGGCAGATAAAGCCAATAAAATAGCAAAAGGAGATCTTACTGTTGATTTAAATGTTAAAGCCGAAGGGGATGTTGGAAGACTCGTTGATGGTTTTAAGCAAATGATAACTAATTTACAGTCTGTCATTGGAGAAATAAAAAATACATCAACAACTACTGCATCTACTGCTGAAGAACTTAGTAGCAGTGCTGAAGAAGTAAATGCTAGTATGGAAGAAGTTTCAAGTACAATTCAACAAGTAGCTGAAGGGAGTCAAAACACGGCAAAAGATAGTGAAAACATGATTAATCAAGCAAAGCAAGCAAGTGAAAACAGTGAACAAGGTCAGGAAGCCGCCAAAGAAGTTTCTCAGAAAATGCAACTTATTAAAACAACAACGCAAGAAGGGGCAGAAAAAATCGGTTCACTTGGGGAGAAAAGCAAGGAAATCGGCAATATCGTTGATACGATTAATCAAATCAGTGAACAAACGAATTTACTTGCATTAAACGCTGCAATAGAAGCAGCTCGTGCTGGAGAAGCAGGAAGAGGTTTCGCTGTCGTTGCGGATGAAGTTCGAAAACTCGCAGAGGAAAGCGGTCAAGCAACTCAAAAAATTAGTTCTTTAATCAAAGGCATACAAACCGAGATTGACAGTGCTGTCTCTAGTATGAACGAGAATTCAAAGCAAGTCGAAGAAGGTGGTCGAGACGTTGAAAAAGCAATGCAGGCATTCCAAACATTGCCTGAAGTCATTAAAGCAGTTAATCAAAGTGCTGAAGAAGTGGGAAGTGTAGCCCAAGAGAATGCTAGTGGAGCAGAAGAGGTCAGTGCTAGTATTGAAGAAGTGACAAGCAGTATGCAACAGGTAACAAGTTCAAGTCAACAAATGGCAGATATAGCAACACGACTTCAGGAAATTGTTAGTAGCTTCAAAATCGATGAATCAGCTTTAGGATCTAACCAGTTTGATCATTCGGAAGCAAACAATGATAAGTCAGCTGATTATGGTTCAAATAATCAATTTGAACCTTCATCTTTTTCCTCTCAAGAACCTGCCACAACACAAAATAAACAGACGGATGTTAAAGAATTATCAATAGGCAATAAAGCAAAAAAATTCTTTTCCAAAACAAGAAGTAGAAACAATCAATCTCAACAAAAAGAAATCTCAGAGGAAGATACAACTAATATCCAATAAAGGAGTTGAAATAACATGCCAGTAGGAACGGACCAAGATGGTTTTGGTAAGCATGGCGCTGATGACCGGCAACTTGTTATATTCAAAATCGCAGGTGAAGAATTTGGTGTTGACATCAATGAAGTCAAAGAAATCATTCGTTGGGAAGATGTAACTCGTATTCCAAATACAGAAAGTTACATTAAAGGCGTTATCAACCTGCGTGGAAGTATTGTTGTAGTTAATGATCTTGCAATGAAACTCGGACTTCCATCAAAGGAAGTAGATGATGATACAAGAATCCTTGTTGTCGAAGTCGATGGAAATACCGTTGGGATGGTTGTTGATAGTGCTACTGAAGTTTTACGTCTCGAAGGGGAAAAAGTGCAAGATGCGCCTGATATGATAACAAGTGGTATCGATCAGAATTATATTGATGGTGTTGGCATATTAAATGAAAAACGGTTGCTTACATTATTAGATCTTACTAAAGTAATGGCTTCAAAAGATTATGAAAAAATATTACAAGTACAGCAGCAGGCAAATAACCAATTTGAACAGAAAAAACAAGGAAAAAATGCATCTGATTCTCCTAGAAATAAAACTCAAAATACTGATGAAAATGATGAAAATATGAAAGAATCTTCATCAAAAAAAAAGAAAGTTAAGAACAAAAAATGAGAAAAAGAGGAGAAGAAAATCGAATTAAAAGAATGTAAATTTACTAATCAAAATATATGAGACAATTTTTGTCTCTTCTTTTTTTACCAGAAAACATTTCAACAACTTCTCTTATGTTCAATAAAACATTATATGGATCTGATCGGGATGGTAAGAAGATATAAAGCTCATTGTAACGCTTGTTCTCAGGAATTTACAGTTAAATATGGAAGTAAAAATAAAAGAAAAATAATTTATGAAACCTATTCATGTCCTCAGTGTAATAATCTTTTTTCAATTTCTAATACTGATCATCAATTTTGTTGTCCGGAGTGCGGGAATACTAATCTTATTCGGTATAATATGAACAAGGAAAAAAATATTGCATATTATAAAAGAATGTATGAAGAACATCTTCTTCCTGAAGACAAATTTAATGAAATCATAGGTTTTTGGGAGACAGTTAAGAGCGACGAATGCCCTAAGTGTGGAAAACATGAACTCACCTGGGCTCCAATAAATCAATAAAATGACTTCTATTAATCAAAATCTATCTTAATCATTATATGGAATATCTAATGAGAATATAGTTTGTCCTTCAGTACTTTCCACTGATAAATTTGCATTATATTTTTCACTTATATCATGAATTATCTGTAATCCTTTTCCATGATGAGCCCCTTTAGTTGAAACTGTTTTCTTTGATTGAATTTTTTTAAGAATTGAGGAGGATATCTTTTTACCCGTGTTTACAATTTCAATATGAACAAACTCTTTCTTATAAATAAATAAAATGGAAATAATCCCATTTTTACTATCTAGTTCCTGAATAGCTTCAATTGCATTGGACAGTAAATTATAAAGTAATAATTGAATTTCATAACCACAAACTAATAATTTGCGGGAAGATCCCTTTTTATCAAAATGAATGCGTATTGATTCACGTTGATTTTTTTCACCAATGAGGTCCCCATACAATGTTTGTGGATAGCGTTTCAATAATTCTGTAATTGTTGAATCCAAAACATCCTCTAAATAGAACTTTTCTTCGTATTGTGGGTCCGAAATGATATTTTCAATTCGATCAATATTTTCATAAATCCCGTTCAACATTTCTTGTAATTCTGCTTTTTTTTCTTCTTCTATTGGCATGTAATCTATATTTTTTTCGATTAGATTGACATCAACTTTAATATGTTTAATATTGTGTTTTGGGTCTTCTGATTGATCAAAACTTTCAAACTCCTGAATTGTTTTTTCAACAACATCAGCTAAATCTTTTTGTTGCTGATACATAAAATATGTCCACATTAAATTTAGGCCGCCAATAGAACTATGACCATGTGCACGAATATACCATTGGATTTTTTCCTGAATATTTCCGGTTAGAAGAGGATTATTCATTGTCACTCCACTTTTTTATGTTTTTCCAATACGTTTTCAACTATATTGAGTAGATTTCCAATTTCAGGTTTGCTAATCTGTGCATCTGCACCTAGTAAATCTCCTTTTCTACGTATTTCTTCATAAATTAATGAAGAAAAAAGAATAACTGGTAACTGGTTCATAGTTGCATCTTCTTTTATCTTTCGAAGAAGTGAATGCCCATCCATTTGCGGCATCTCGATATCGGTAACAACCAGTTGAATATATTCTGTTATTGGACAATTTGAATTAGAAGATTTTCGTTTCCAGTTCGCAATACATTCCCAAGCAAGTTTTCCGTTATCTACAGAGACCACATCAAATCCGCCATCTTCTAAAATCCCTTTAAGCAAATCTCTAACGATGCTCGAATCCTCTGCGAGTAATACTTTTGGTGGAGGATTACCTCCATCCAACTGATCAATTATGTGTTTATCAGATTTAATGCTTAAGCTAACTTCCGGATTGATATCAGCAACGATCTTTTCAAAATCGACCATCAACATTAGTTTCTTCTCATCTTTCCCAAGGGCTACAATTCCAGTAATACAATTTTTTCTAATATCATGTTGAACTTGGGCAGGGGGAAGAACTTTTTCCCAACTCATTCGATGAATAGTTTCTATTCGATGAACCAAAAACCCAAAATTATCCTGATTGAATTCCGCAACGATAACATATGTGTTATTATACTCCTCTACTTCACTCTCGTTCAACCATCCACCTAAATCGATAAGAGGAATTATTTTATCTCGGAGTTTAAAAACCCCTAATACATTCTTATGAGATGTAGGAATGCCCATGTATTCTGGAGTTTTAATAATCTCTCTAATTTTAGCAACGTTTATGCCAAAGGATTGATACCGTTCACAATTTTTTAAATAGATACCAAATTCCGCTATTTCTACTTCATTCGTACCAGTTTCAAGTAATATTTCTTGACGATCAGTTTTATTTTCCATCCCAACCATTTTAATCATATTATAAACCCTTATAAATCATTTTCTAAATAATTTATTTTTAATTTTATAAACAATTATTTAATCTAAAAAACTGTGAATACTATCTTATAATAATTAGCACATTTTAAACAAATGAAATATAAAAAATATAATCACTATAATTTAACGTAGTTTACCTATCATAATCTTCCAAAAATTTTGTTAAGAATATTCCAATTTTATAAAAATGAAGTTCGAAGAAATTTATTATCCAATTTTCAAGTTAAGTATTTTCCTGCCAATGAATCATCCATTTAACTTTAAAAATCATGATAACAAATAGAATCAAGGAGATCAATCTTATATAGGTAACTAATCCCTTTTCATTTGATAATGTATATATGTTTTTCATTAGAGAATTCTTCTTGCTTTCATTCGAACTATAGGGTCATCTGATATTTGAGCAACTGTCTCAGCTAACTTATTAAATCCATCAACTTGATTAATATTAAACTTTCCAACTGGTTTACCATTTGCCGTCATTAATTTTAATTCACCGGTAAATGGTATTTCAGATAACTCGTCCTTCATTCGTGAATTTAGTTCTGTTGTCCCATCCATAGCATCCATTAAAGATATGCCTGTTTTGAATTGATCATTCAAAAGATGTGAGATGAATGTGGATCGGTCACCTGTGATATTTTGCTGATCTATTTTATCCACAATTTCTGCAGGCAATTCCAAAAGGATAGTTTTTTTATGCATGTACGTTGTTAATAAAAATTGCATATATTAATGTTTATATATGTTCTAAATATGATTTGCAAAAAACAAAAAATACATTTTTGAAATGAGTTAAAGAAAATGAAAAATATCTTATGAAATCATTGGATCGAAATCTGGTTTCCTCTTATGAGTAAATTGCTTTTTTGTTGTTACTATATTTAAAAAATGTTGTTCAATAATTTTAACCTGTTGAGGTGTTAAATTCTTTTTTTCTAAAACGATTTCGCCTTTATTATTATACACCTTGATTGTTCCTTTTTTAGTATTTGAAATAACTTTTAATTTTGATCCATCAGCTTGTTTCCAATTCCACGTTCGTTCATTAGACGTTTTCATTGACATCAACACCAATTTTATTAATTTGGTGATATATTTTTTCTTTCTAGTGTTATTTAAGAGTTATTGAACAATTATGTGCAATTAAATTGAATTTGTTGATGTGAAAAAAATTTATGTTCTTTTTTTTGTATTTTAAGTTCCTTCCTATCTTCATCACCATATATTATTTTATTATCCTAATCCCAAATTTGAACAAATATATTCGTATAACTTACTAATTATTTTTTAAATTACTGTGGAAATATTTGAATTAAAAATTTTTTAAATGATCTATTTATAGAAGAATTTTTTGAATTAAGTATGGGTTAACCTAGCCATTTATTCAAAAATATATTCTTATATGCCTCAGCTACGTTTCTGTTTCACAAATATTATTTATATTTATGTCAAATATAAATAAAAAACTTTTTTTGTTGCTAGCAATGCTATTAATCTTTCTAACAACTTTCTTCTTAAAATTGAAATGAAATGCCAATAAACTATAAATTATAGAACTACTGATACAAGAAATGAATTATTAAAGTTAGACATTGAAAAAAGAAGAAGTGAAGAGTTTTATGAAAATTGAAGGACAAGATAAAACAGCGCTTTGGTTTGAAGACAATGCATTATATCTAATAGACCAACGGAAACTTCCCTTTAAAATCAAAATCGTAGAAGCCAAAACTGTTAAGGAAATAGCAAATGTAATTAAAACAATGGTTGTTCGAGGTGCACCGGCGATAGGAGCAACAGCGGCATATGGGATGGTTATAGGACAAAAAAATCCAAAAGAAACTGCAAAACTATTAAAAAAAACTCGACCAACTGCGTATGATCTCTTTTACGCCATTGATTATATGCTTAACGAGTTAACACAAAATAAAAATGCGCTAGATGCGGCAAATCATTATGCAGATACAATCGTAAATAATTGTAGATCTATTGGTATACACGGTAACAGGTTAATAAAACAGGATATGAACATTCTTACTCATTGTAATGCTGGAGCTCTTGCAACAATAGATTGGGGGACAGCACTTTCTCCTTTGCGAATTGCTCATCAGGAGAAAAAAAATATATTTGTTTTTGCTGATGAAACTCGGCCGCGCTTACAAGGATTGTTAACTGCATGGGAATTAGCTCAAGAAAAGATTGCACATGCTGTTATCGCAGATAATGCAGCAGGATACTATATGAAAAATGGCGATATTGATATGGTGATAACTGGAGCAGACCGAATTGCAAAAAATGGAGATGTAGCAAATAAAATAGGAACATATGAAAAGGCAGTATTGGCAAAAGAAAACGATATTCCATTTTATGTAGCTGCTCCAAGAAGTACGTTTGATAATTGCATTTCTTCAGGCGATGAAATCATAATCGAACAACGAGACAGCGAAGAACTTTTAACAGCAAATTCTCATCAAATTATGCCTATGAATACCAATGTAAAAAATCCTGCATTTGATGTCACTCCCTATAAGTATATAACAGGATTCATCACAGAAGAGGGTATTAAAAAAATATAGTATATTTTATTCCTTTGTTTCCCGTTTGTTATCATCTTTTGTCGGACATTCTGTATCTAAACAGAACTCCCATGGTTTTTTCCCACGTGTTTTTACTTGAATAACTGGAGTGTTGCAAGCATCGCAAACTTTATCTGTTTTTTTAATCGATCCTCTTTGGGGTAATGGATAGGTATTTTTACAGGTTGGATATCCCGTACAACCTACAAACCGTTTTCCTCGACGAGACATTCTAATGACAAGGGCTTTACCACATTTTGGACATGTTCCAAGCGTGTTCTGTTTTAATGACGCTTCCTTGATATTGGTTTTAATTTTTTGTTTATCCTTTTCAAGTTCCTGCATGACTTTTGTGAGCATTTCTCTTGATTCTTCAATAGTTTCTTGGAGGGTTTTTTTACCTTCCGCGATAAGGTCCATGTCTTTTTCAAGTTCAGCAGTCATTTTTGGTTTAACTACGTCACAATCGCTCATCGCATCTATAACAGCAACAGCAATCGGAGTTGGAGCGAAGGGTGAAAATGTAATGTATTTTCGTTGGTATAATTTATTTATTATATCGTGTCGAGTGGATTTTGTTCCAAGTGAAAGTTGCTCCATTTTTCCAATGAGAGTACCCTGTGAATATCTATTTGGTGGTTTGGTTTCATCTTCTTTCATTGATATTTTTTGAATATCTATATGTTCGCCTTTAATTAACTCTGGAAGCGGTTTCTCCTTGCTTTTAATATATGTGTAAATAGTTTTCCATCGTGGTTCAATTAATCTATATCCTTTGGCAGTAAAGGATTCGTTTTTAATTTTAAACTGTGCATTTATTGTTTCTGATACTGCATCTTCAGAGAGTGTAGCTAAAAATCTTCGTACAATGAGTTCATACACTTTCTTACTTCTTCCCTTAAGTGGCATTTTTGGTGCATCTACAGGGTGTATAGGAGGATGATCAGTGGTTTTTTTCTTTCCACGCATTGGTTGACGGCGACGATGGTTACGTACTTGCTTTACTTCATCGGAAAAATCAGATTGAGACAACTTATCCAAAATACCACTAACATCAAGTGATTTTGGATAAACAGTATTATCTGTTCGAGGATAAGAAATAAGCCCGTTCATATATAATTCTTCAGCTGTTTTCATCGCTTGAGCTGCTGAAACACGGATATACGAAGCTGCTTGGATGAAAGAAGTAGTGTTAAATGGATGGGGTGGACGTTCCTTACGAGTATTTTTTTTAACAGAGATAACCGTTGCTTGTTTAGCATCCTTAATTTTATCATATATACTTGATACTTTTTCTTTATCCCAAAACCGTCCGTCCTGATGATCTGCTTCAAAAATCTCTTGTTTTTTTAATTCTGCAATTATTTTCCAATATGGTGTTGGAGTGAACGCTTTAATTTCTTTTTCTTTTTCTACAAGTAACGCGAGCGTTGGTGATTGTACTCGACCAATAGATAGAAATTCCTTCCCCGTTTTATTTGAGGTTAAAGAAATAAATCGCGTAAGAACCGCTCCCCAGATAAGATCAATAATTTGTCGGGATTCTCCTGCTGCTGAAAGATTATAGTCAACTTCGGTTAATTCATCAAACGCATTTTTTATCTCGAAGGGAGTAATTGCACTAAAATGGGCTCGCTTAATGTTACTGAGATTTTTATTATATTTTTTCACTAAATCAATTGCTTCAACACCAATTAACTCACCTTCACGATCAAAATCCGTAGCTACGATGATATGTATAGAATCATTTAACAATTTTTTTAGTGCTGAGGCAATCCCTTTCTGAGTGACTTTTTTCTCAGGATCTACATTAATCAGGTTTCTAGGTGCAATTCGCCACCAAATTTTATATTTTGAAGGAAAATCTAAATTGATTATGTGCCCCCGTAAACCAATAATCTTCCATTCTACATCTTCAGACTTAAATTCATATATAGGGACAGAACCAATCTTTGTTTGTTTAGAAGATCCGCTAGAAAGAATTGACGCGATACGTT
Source organism: uncultured Thermoplasmatales archaeon (assembly GCA_964581795.1). Taxonomy (GTDB): domain Archaea; phylum Thermoplasmatota; class E2; order DHVEG-1; family DHVEG-1; genus EX4572-165. The sequence continues at coordinate 53,638 of CAZOPW010000001.1, forward strand.
TTGCTGCAATATTTTTTTCACAAATTATTAAATTCATCATCATCCAAACAAGCTCGTGTTTTGTCCTGGAAATAAGAGACTCCTATATAATTGGTTTGTTTTTGAAACGACTAATAACGTCGAAACTATTAATTAATTAATATCTATACCGTGTCGAGGAATACTATGAAAATACAAATAGTATTAGGTTCAACTTCAGACATGCCTATTGCAGAAAAAGCAAAAAAAATATTAGATCAATTCACTGTGGAGTATGATATTAAAGTGGCATCGGCACATCGAACGCCTGATGTTGTAGAAGATCTGGTAAAAAAGAATAATGCAGATGTTTTCATTGGTGTAGCCGGACTCGCTGCAGCACTTCCAGGTACTATGGCAGCACATACCATCAAACCAGTTATCGGCGTTCCAGTCAGTGGAAAAGTTAATTTTGATTCCATTCTTTCCATTATACAAATGCCTCCAGGTATCCCAACTGCGGCAGTAGGCTTAGATCGAGGGGACAACGCTGCGTTACTTGCATTAGAAATCATTGGACTACAGGATAAGATAATTGCAGAAGAATTAAAACAGTATAGAAAAAAAATGAGAGAAAAAGTATTGAATTCAAAATGAAGTCATATGTTTAAAGCAAGTCAGTTTATCCAAGAAGCAACAAAGCAAATCCAAAAAACAGTAAATGGAAAAGCACTTATAGCCTTTTCTGGAGGAGTGGATAGTACCGTATGTGCTGCTCTTGTAAATAAAGCAATAGGTAATCAATTAATCGCGGTTCACGTTGATACTGGATTCATGCGAAAAAATGAATCTGAATATACAAAGAAACTAATGGAAGAAATGAACCTTAATTACCGTTTCATCAATGCACGAGAACAATTCTTTTATTCATTAACAAATGTCACGGATCCAGAGGAAAAAAGAAAAGTTATTGGGGAAAAGTTTATTGAAATTTTTGATCAAGTAGCCAATAAAGAAAATATTAAATATTTAGTTCAAGGAACAATAGCTCCAGACTGGATCGAATCGGGGGGAGAGCTGAGGGACACGATTAAATCACATCATAATGTTGGCGGTCTACCTAAAAAAATGAATTTAAAACTTGTTGAACCATTACGAGATTTATATAAGGATGAAGTTAGAGAACTTGCTCGTGCACTCAACATATCAGTTTCAGAAAAACAACCTTTCCCCGGTCCAGGCCTTGCAATTCGTATTTTAGGAGAGGTCACACCAGAAAGAACTGAAATCGTTCGGGAAGCTTGTGCAATTGTTGAAGAAGAAATTGAAAAAGCAGCTGCTGAAAAGAAAATGGCATTACCATGGCAATATTTCGCTGTATTACTGCCAATTAAATCAGTTGGTGTACATGGAGATAAAAGAGCGTATGGTCATGTCATTGCAATAAGAGCTGTTGAAAGTATGGATGCGATGAGTTGTTCATTTAGCATGATACCACATGATATTCTTGATACTATTTCAAATCGAATTACTAACACATTAGGTAACGATATAAACCGAGTTGTGTATGATGTAACAAATAAACCACCTGGAACTATTGAATGGGAATAATAAACCGTGAAAAGATGGAATTTGGAGTAGAATATGGTTTCAATTTATGTTGTTGATAATGGGGGACAGTGGACACATAGAGAATGGAGAATGCTAAAATATCTTGATGTAACCACAAAAATCGTCCCAAACACTACGTCCTGGAAAAGTCTGGTTGAGGAGGGGGTTGATGGACTAATTCTATCGGGAGGAGCTCCTAGAATAGGCCTTGAAAATAAGTTGGGTAACTGTGATGAATATTTGAAAAACGCGACTATTCCAATTCTTGGAATTTGTGCAGGGCATCAGTTCATGGCTCGTTTTTTTGGCGGTGATGCAAAACCATCAATAATTCCAGAATTTGGAAAAATAACCTTAACTCTTTTAGAAGAAAACAATCCGTTGTTTTTTACGGTTCCTAAACAGTCTATCGTCTGGGAATCTCATAATGATGAAATAACAAAGCTCCCTGATTCAATGATAAATGTTGCAAAAAGTGAAAATTGTAAATATCAAGCAATCATGCATAAGAAAAAACCATTTTTTGGTTTGCAATTTCATCCAGAGGTAAATAATACTGAATATGGCGAACAAATATTTAAAAATTTCATTAATATTTGTAAAACAAATTAAAAAATCAGCCAACTTTATTCCCATCTTTTGAATAAGTTATGAGAAATTGAAAGTTGATCAAGAATTTTTCCAACAATAAAATCAACAAGATCAGAAAGCGTTTCTGGCTCATGATAAAAACCCGGTGCTGCAGGCAAGACAATACCGCCAGCATGATATACCTGAGTCATATTATGAAGGCCTGCCAAATCAAATGGCGTTTCTCGCGGAACGACAATTAGTGTTTTTTTTTCTTTCAAAATACAACTAGCACTTCGAGAGATCAGTCGATTCGCATATCCATTTGAAATAGCTGCCAGTGTTTTCATACTACAGGGAACAATGACCATTGCATCTATTGGAAATGATCCGCTAGCAGGACCAGCAAATAAATCATTATTTTCATAAACGTGATCTGCTAAACTCTCAACCTTTTCAACGGTCGTATTAGTTTCATAGGCTATAATTTGTTTTGCAGTTGATGATAAAATTAGATGAGAGGTGAAATCATGCTTTTTTAATTCTTGTAGCAAACGAATTCCATAAATGCTTCCAGATGCCCCGGTTATTCCTACAAGAATGTCTTTCATAGTTTGATCAAATCCTTTATTTTAAGCTATGAATCATAGCTCCAATTTTTTCTTTTACATCTCGTTCTTTTTCCAAGGCAGTACCTGTTACTATGATATCTGCTCCAGCTATGACTTTTTGTTTCACCGTCTTTACAGAGCGTATACCTCCTCCAACACACAAGGGGATAGTTATATTTTTCTTTACTGCAGCTATCATCTCATCACTAACTGCTTGAGGAGCACCAGATCCTGCTTCTAAATAGAAAAAATCCATGCCTAAATATTCTGCAGAAAGCGCATAACCAACAGCTGTTTCAATATCGTTTCTTTTTACAAGGTCTACTTCACCTTTTTTCCCAGCAGTCATTCCCGGTTCAACAATAAGATACCCCATTGATATGGGTTCAATACCTGTATGTTTTATGAATGGTGCACCTTTAACATGTTCGCGGATAACATAGCCTAAATTTCTAGAATTAAGCAAACTCATGAAAAAAACCGCATCAGCATATTGACTCAAGAATTTCGCTGCTGATGGAAAAAGGATAACGGGTAATGATGATCTTTTTTTAATCATTTTAACGGTGTCATCTACTTGTTTTTGGGAGATCAGTGTTGATCCTCCTACCATAATTGCAGTACTTCCTGCTTCTTCAGCTTCAGCGGCAAGCATTCCTGCTTCAGAAGGAGATTGTTTATCTGGATCAATAAGTGAGAAATGTAAAGGGCCCTCTTGAACTTGAGTTCTAATTTTTTCTGAAAGCTTCATACCAGTAGACAATACAGACTAACTTTATAATCTTTTTTTTATCTGAGGAAGGCATATGCGAATAATTATATTTTTAACTTAAAATAGCTTTATAAATTTTTGATTCTACTTCTTTAGAAGCGTATTTAAAAACAACCAATTTATTAATTTTGAAATAATTAATAATTCTTTATTAAAAATTTTTATTTTGCACAAATATTTTAACAAAAGTTATTTATAATAAATAATAATTTTTTATTAATGGGAGTCAACTATGAAAAAAATTGTTATCATTTTAATTGCCTTTGTAATAGCTCTGATGGTAACGCCATCATTAACAGCAGAGTTGCCAATAGAGACAGGACCTAGATTAGAAACGTCAATTCTAACTGGTTTTAATATGTTTATTTTTCAGATTTTTGTCGAAAATACGGGTGATGAAATAGCAAATAATGTTACATTAACCGATGTAACTGTAGAAGGGAATATACTTTTCAATTTTCAGGAAGCAAACCCTTGGAGCGAAAATATTGCACCGGGAGAAAAAACCATTCTTGATCCAAACAGTGTAGCTATTGGCTTTGGTAAATTTTCAGTTTCTATGACTGTATCTTGTGATGAAGCAGTAACTTCAACATCTACTGTAGATGGTTTAATAGTTGGACCAGTTATATTCATACCATAAAAAAATGTGCTTTTTTACAAGCTCTAATAAGTGTAATTAGATATTAGATTATTTTCTATTTTTTATTAATTGATTAATCAATTCTAAGTTGCCAGTTGCAAGAAAACTGACTCGTTCATCCAACGTAAGTGTCATGTCTAAACTATCCCCATGGAGATCAGTGACAAAACCCCCAGCTTCTCTAAGAAAGAGTGTTGAAGCAGCAATATCTGTTACTCTCATGTAATCACGACCAACAATATATGCATCCAATGCACCCGTTCCCACAAGACACATTTCCAATGATGCAGCACCAAGTGATCGAACGATTGAATTTTTCACCATATTTATTGTTTTTTCATCACTTCGTTTTCCTAAATTAACTGAAAACAAAGGGTCACGAGCAGAAACATCTGGAACAAGAATATGATTTTTATTGCAATACGCTCCTCTTCCCGCTTCAGCCTCATAAATATCTGCTGTAGCTACATTTTTTACAATTCCATATTCAATATCTGAAAGACTATGTCGACCAACCGCCAGGGAAACAGAATAGAACGGGATTCCCCTATAAGCATTTCTTGTTCCATCAACAGGATCCAAAATAAACGTATATTCTCCATTATTATCGATAAAACCAACTTCTTCACTCAGTAAATTAACATTTAAATCATTTTTTTTCAACATTTTAAGAGCGGTTTTTTCCGCTAGTTTATCAATTACTTTCGTTGGAGTGCCATCAGCACCAATGTCCGTCGTTCGACCCATTTTTACAAAATTTGCTTTCAGTTCACGACGGATTTTACGATCGATTTTTTTTACCATTTGTTGAGCCAATACCTTCATTGATTCATCCATACAATAAATGGAACAGGTCTTAATTGAAAAATATTTTTCATAAAAAAAAATTAATTCATGGTATTCATACTTCTTTTTTTCTGCCATTCGTATAAACTAAAAAAGGTTACGATTAAAACACCTAGACATAATGATAAAATTGTAAAAACTGCATTATCTGGATTATTAATCATCTGTATACCTGGTTTTCTTAGTGCCCCGATCATCAATCCAGTGATGAATGCAATAGTAACAGATTCATATTTTGAAAATAAATAAGATAAAACCCGGGAAAAACCTAACAAACCAATGAGTCCACCTAATCCATATATTAAGACATATAGTATCATACCAAATTCAAAATGGGTAAGATCACGTAAAACAGATAATAGAAATTCGTATTGACCTAGAACTAGTAAAATAAAAGCCCCAGATAACCCAGGTAATATCATAGCACAAAATGAAACAATTCCTGAGCCAAAAATCATGACTAAGGAATGATCCAGTTGGATGCTTTCTAAACCAACAATCAAGAATCCAAAAAGAATGCCTAATGCAACAAAAACTACGGAAGATGAGTTAAATAATTGTTTATGTGTGTAATATACATGGTAAGCTGAAGCAAAAATCAATCCAAAAAAGAAAGCAAACGTTTGTGTTGGTACGGTTTCTAATAAATAGCCAATAACGTTGGCAAGGGTAAGAAAAGCAAAAAGTATACCTACCATCAGGGGAATTAATAATCCAAAATCAATTGAAAAAAATGATTCCTTCGACTTTTTGAAATTGCGTTTATCTTTGAATCCTAAGAAAAAGAAAAGAATAAAATGAATATTTATTGATTTTAATGCGAATACAAATCGTTCGTAAATACCTGTTATTAACGCAATAGTTCCACCCGATACACCAGGGATAATATCTGCTGATCCCATTCCAAGTCCTTTCAAAAAAATAAGAAGAGTCTTGGAGATTGATTTCATATTCATTGTTTCATCCGAAGCAACTATCCTCAATTAAAAATTCCGGCATTTTCAAAAAGTAAATAAAAAAAATCATTCATTAGACAAAGGAACCATAGATCCATAACCAGCAGAGACTTGCTGTTCATAATCTTTTATAACTGTTGTACCTCGAATAAAAACAGTTGAAGGAAACAATGCATGATATCCTTCATATGGTGACCACCCAGCTTTTGTGTGTAACGAGTCATTTTTTATGTTAATCAGTTTTTTTCTGTCAATGACAATGATATCTGCATCATAGTTTGGGGTTATGATCCCTTTTGAAAGTTGAAAAAGATGAGCAGGTCTTTCTGAGAGTAATGATATAACCCGTTGATACGTCATTTGTTGTTTTTCTGCTAATGCTAAAAACAGCGGATAGATTGTTTCTACACCAGGTACACCACATGGTGCTTCCTGAAAAGAAACCGCTTTTTCATTGAGAGAATGTGGTGCATGATCCGATTCCAGTAAAAAGACATTACCGTTTTTTACGGTTTCAAATAATTGTTGTTGATCTGTTTTTGGTCGTAGCGGAGGATTCATTTTAAACCAAGATCGAGGTTTTTTATCCATAGCAATATGTAATAAACTATGATGAGGAGTAATGCCATATGTTAAATTAGGAATATTTTTTTGTAATAAGTTCACTGCTGATGATGATGATACGTGACAGATGTGTGTAGGGATTTTTACAGATTTTAAAGCGGAACAAAGGAGATTAATTGCTGTTGTTTCACATTCTGGCGGGCGGGCGTTATGGTGGTCCAAGAGATTTTTTTCAATTATTTTGTGTTTTTGTAAACAATTATTATCTTCTGCATGCACAAAAACAGGTTTATTTACTGGTTTAATTTTCTCTAAAATTGGTTGGATTAATTCAGGGGGAATAGTAAGTGAATTTGTTGTTTCACCAAGGAATAATTTAAATCCATGACAGGTTCTCCCAAGTTGAAAGTTTAATTCGTCCTTAGTCAGAATATCTTTAGAAAGTCCAGCATATAATCCAAAATCTACGATGCTTTTTCGATTAGCCATTCGTTGTTTTTCAATTAATAACTCTGGATTAAGACTCGCTGGATTCGTATTAGGCATATCAAATACACACGAAATACCTCCAAAAGCAGCAGCCACAGATCCTGAATAAAATGTTTCTTTATGCATCATCCCAGGATCTCTAAAATGAACATGAACATCGATACCTGCTGGAAGGATAAGTTCACGGGTAAAACGAAAATGTTTATCCCCTGATAAAATTTTTTTAATTGTTGTGATTTTACCATCATCAATTCCAATGCAACATTCTTGAAATGAATGATTGATAAATGCCTTTCCTTCTATAACAATGTCATGGCTCATCGAATGTTTTCTCCTTAACCTGACCAAACGGTTGTTCCTCGCTAAAGATTTGACCAGTAAACTTTTTTATAATGGTCTCTTCCTTTAACCAAGCATCTGGCGGCAAGCCTGCTTTTAAACAAGTGTGTTCTACAAATGTTTTTGTATCCCAGTTTTGTTCAACAGGGACCTGTGGAAGTAATAATCCTTTGAAAAATCCGTGTTCAATAATGAGTCCATCACGGCCAACTGATATTTCATCTAACACCTTTTCTTTCTTTTGTTTAATTGGTTCTGGTTTGCTAAGTATGGTGATCTCAACGATAATATGATCTAGTTCATTTTCCTGTAAAGGCGGAAATCGAGGGTCATGAGTCACTGATTGAGCAGATTCAATAAGAGCGTCTTTCAAAGTCATGACAGGTTCAGGAATTCCAATGCAACCTCGTAATTTCTGGGAAGGATATGTATGTAATGTTGTAAAAACGCCTTGATGTTCATTAAATTCCTTGGGAAACGTTTCAATTGGAATCTTTTTGTTTTTTATGGTTCCTTTAAGAACTTTTCGAACATAATTAATTGCTTTTTTAGCTTGGTTTTGGTTAAGCATATTATTTGATAAGAATGTAAAGCTTTAAAAAGATGAGGAAAAAAAATTAAAATTTGAGTAGAATAGAACTTTATTCCTCTCTACTCAAAGCGATATTGTAGACTTCTGGTGCTTGTCCAACCTCAATTACGAGCTCCTCTGAATACTCATACGTTACCATAGTTCCTGTTTCATTGACTTCTTGATCCACTTGTACAATGTAGCTTCCTGGCATAAGGTTGACTGAATACTCTCCATCTTGATTTGATTTTGTCTCTATTTTACTAGCCGTATTATTCTCCACATCCGCATCCACAGCGAATCCAATCGTTATATTTGATATGGGTTCATTGTTATCAGCACGTAACGTAACACCACTCACCGATATTTTAGCGTAAGTCATACTAATGTTTGATGTTATTGTCTTATTCTCTTCAATGGTAATAGAAGAAGTTGTTTGATAATCTGGAAGTTTTGTAGCATTCAATTCATAATCTCCAGGTAAGAACGATGATGTTTCATATCTGCCCTTTTCATCAGTTGTAATCGTTTCAACAATCTTATCTGTACCAGTAGTAGTATACACAACATCAATGGTTACATCAGACATTTCTTCACCTGTATCTATTTCATCATTACCGTTTTCATCAAAGTACACTGTTCCTTCTGCGTTTCCTTTTTGTGGTTTTGTAGTATTATGCCAGTTTTGGCCTCCAGTCAATGGTATTAACGTATTTTCAATTTGAAATCCATCTTTAGTTTGAACAATTATCTGATAATACCCTGGAAGAAGATCTGAAACGTTATAATACCCATTTTCATCTGTGGTTAAATCCTTGAGGTAATCCCAATCATACGCTGTTGGTCTGCCTTGATTTGGATCAAGGGCATCCACACCATACACCAAAACTTCTGCACCTTCCAATGGTTCATCCACTGATGCATTATAGACTTTCTCAGAATCATCGTTATTATCATACACATAACCTTCTAAAGATGCCGGAGGGATCTCAATGTCAACTTGTTTTCTATAATTATCACTTGTCCGAGTTGCTTCATCTTCAGTAATCGCTGGATACATCCCATCATCACTAAATGTGACATTGGTCATTACAAAGGCATTATCGCCCAGCTCGGGATATCGTTGTACTTGTAATAGAACATCACCAGCTGGAACGATAACTTCATAACTACCGTTTACACTAGTATTTGTATCATGATCAACAGGTATTTGCGTTTGATAATGAGAGATATTTTGTTTAATAACCACATTGAAATCTTTGTTTTCATCTAAAAATGAGATCGTTCCATTTACTATTGCACCTTCATAATATTTTGCTATGACAACTGCACTTTGCCCCTGATTATATGCATACTGAGGATATGGTGAGATATACTGAGCATAAAAATGCTTCATATCCTGACATGGGATCTGATATTGAGGAATTGATTTTTTTCCAGATTGATCTGTTTGAACCACTCCAATGTATGTTTTATAAAACATAGTTTCAAAATAATCATCCTTATAAACCGTTTTTGTATCAGCTATTGGATCTTGTTGATTTTGTACATCGGTTCGATTCATTACCTCTTCAAACGTTAGCTCCTGTCCATTCTGGGTGACATAAATCACTCTAGTGAAATCATCTTCAGGACTGTATTCCCCCATACCTGCAACGAGCAGTAAACTTCTATCAGCAAGAAAAGCAAAGATATTGAAAATTTGACGATCATAACCTTCAACACCATAATACCGAATGCTTCGCCCGGTTACATCCTGAATATCACGATATAATTGTGTTAATTGCTTATCAGATAATCTACTTGTTAATAAATCCATACCATCTTGGTATAAAGCATTTGTCGGCCATTGTTGACCAATTGGATAATCTTCGCTAAATTCTTCCCCATATTGAGGAGCAATTGGATCACCATATGATGGTGAGCTCCTTGGATTTTCAATCCAAGAAACGAAATCATCAGTGTCATTTTCATCTAAATAATTATTCAACGTATTAATAAGCGAAGAACTAAGGGCTGCATTTTGGGCTTCACCTTCAAGTAATCGAATAATCCACACAGATACGGCCTCTTGTTCTGTTTTTGATGTGTGAAAGTTTGCTGCTGGAGGTATTCCGTCCTGAAAGTTATCTGCAACAACAGGATGGCCACCAACTGCAACACCATAAAAACCATAATCCCACCAAGATATATATGCAGGTCGATCTGCAGGATTTTCTATTTCAGTGTCTTGTTGAGCAAACCATTCATATGCATGAACCCAGTATTGCTCTTTTCCAAAACTTGATCCAAAAGCTCCATTTGGTAAATCGCCGAACACATCTTCTTTTTCAGTCGCTGGAACCGCTGCATCCAATGCAAGGTAAGCATTAGGAAGAATTAAAAGAAACGCGATAAATAATATACCAAAAACATGTAGAAACGAAATACCCTTTCTAACACCTTGTAATCCACCGACTCGTTTTATACTTTTGATCATTGATGTGTAATTAATTTTTTCAATTATTAGCCAAATAAACCAAGAACTTAATAGTACAATTGGAGGGATCAGGTCATTAATAAAACGACCTGCGACACCTATGAACCAAATTTGAATGATGAAGATGAGTAAAAGGAAAAAGTGATCACGACGATGATTCTTTGATAGATAGCGATATCCCAGCATAAAAAACCCAATCCAGGCAATCCAGAATAATGCAGGGCCAAAAGACATTACTGTTCTACTGATATCATATGTTCCTGCCTCAGCAATAGTCATCGACACTTTGTTTCCATAAATTCCAGATCCAAATAATATATTTGAAAATTTAGTTAACCCGCTAAAAGCAGGTACAATTTCAACAATAGCAGGAAGGAAAAAAAGGAATAATACGCCGCCTGCTCCTAGAATGAAAATAGTAGGTAAAGACAAGGTCCAAGGTATATTTTTCTTTGTGAATAAATAGTAAATTGCTCCAAAAGCTAACACAATGAGAGTTAAATACAGATTTATTCCGGGTGAAAAACCTCCACGCGACGCTATGACAGGTAGTGAAACAAGATAGCCTGTAAGTAATGTAATGCTAGCTGTGCGAGGGACAGTAAAATCTTTCTTACCTAAAAACAAATCAATAATCATTTGCACAATTGCATATAATGCTATAATGGTAAAGAGATATTCAGCTTCCACCCATAACATAGTCAATGCAGCTACCGGAAGTCCTGCAAGTAACGCATAAAGGCTTGATTTTTTCATATCTAGTGTTGTTATTCCTTTTAGTAGGAAGAAATATGATGTAATAATTAAAAACATGTTCAATGAATCATGGTCAAATAATGCATATGCAGATCCATGTCCAGATCCTAAGTGAACCGGGATTAATGTAAGAAATAATGCTGCAAGAAGTCCAACTTTGCGACTAAACAAGGTTTTTCCAATAAAATAAATAGGAAAAACAAGCAATGCACCAAATAATGCGGGTAAAAATTGCATTGCAAATCCCACCGCATCTACTTCATCCATGAAAGGAGTCAGTAGTTGGCCGAATCCGATAGATAATATATTCATAAATGGACCTCGGCCTCCAGATTGTCCTAATGGATAATTTAATAGAGGATCATCTGCAGTATAATATGGATAATACCCAGGATTATCTCCATATAATGTATCCTCAACATGTCTCATATTATAATAAGGATCAGGGCCAGCTAAGTAGTATTTATCAAAACCAACGCCATCTTCATTGAATGGTGCACCACTTGATACATTGAAGTATGAGTTGAGCATGAGAACCATAAGGAAAATTGCAATTAAGGATCCAGCAACCCACCATTTCTTTTTGATTTTAAATGGCATATTTTTCTTCATTTTGAAATTAAGTGTCTTATCTACTTGTTTTTCAACAGTTTCAGCTGGTGTATTTTTTCTCTGGGCACGTTTTCGCATTGTTGCTCACCTTGGGTAGTAACACTCGTAAAACTATAGCCTTATAAATACCTTACCGAAAACCTTGATAAAACTAGATAAAGAAATCTTTTAAAACTGATGCAACTGATACTGTGCTAAACTGTGTTTCAATTGTATCTGTAGAAATTATTTCTTCACAGTCTGCTTGCTCTAGTTTTTTTATTGCAGATCCTGCAAATAATCCATGAGTGCAGCATACATAGACGGCATTTACATTTTGTTTATGTAATTGATGAATGGCTTCTGCCATTGTTCCTCCCGTTGAGATGATATCATCAATTATAGCAACTGTTTTTCCTTTAACCTCTAATTTTTTTGGAGTAATAGAAATTGTATTTCCATCAATTCGTGTTTTTTCAAGATAATCAATATCGCACTCTAGTATTTTTGCAGCCTGATTAGCTCGGGCAAATGCTCCATAATCCGGCGCTAAGACTAAATCAATTTCTCTACCCTTCAGGTAGTGAGCTATTGATGAAACCGCAGAAACACTTTTTGATGGGATAGTGAAAAAATCTAGAATATGTTCTTTATGTGGATCAATTGTTATTACAGTATCAGCCATTGTACTAATTAACTTGGCGAGAACAGCTGCGCTAATTGGTTCTCCTTCTTTAAATTGTTTATCTTGACGGGCATACCCAAAATAAGGTATGATACTTGTTATTGATTTTGCACCTGATCTTTGGACTGCATCGAGAAGAAGAAAAAGTTCGACAATATTTTCATCAGGGTATGTGGTTTGGATGATGGTTACATCTTCATCTTTTAATGGCTCAAGAATTCGTGTATACAACTCACCATCTGGAAATCGTTTTATTTTTGTCTTAACAAGCGATAGATTATGCACTGTCGCAACCTTATTTGCAAGTTGTTTTGAAGCAGATCCTGCGATTAGTTTCATTGTAATAATGAAAAAAGCAATTCTTTTTAGTGTTTTCGGACGAAAGATTTTAGAATATGAGCGTGATTAGTTTATCTCTAAGTTAGTTGAGGATGTTATGAGGATGCTACGTAATATCACCAGTTTAATTCTTTTGTTTTTAGGTTTAATCATCATTTTAATTGGGTCAGTGAATGCATCTTCTGATTCCGCTGTAGATAGCGATATTAACATTGAAGTAAAAGAGGGAGCATCATTTTCAATTGAATTCTTGGCTGATGTTCAGTATATTACGCTCCCAGCTAACGAAATCCGTTATTCCCAAAAGGACATTGAGCAAGCAAGCCCGGAGATGCTTGGCGCAATAAAATATGCATTAAAAAGTGATATCGTTTCACAAATCCGTTCATCTTTTCCAAATTGCATTATTGCTTCGATTAACGAATTACCAAAATATAATTCAGGAGTGTTTCTTGATGAATATACTGTAAGTTTAACTGCTGATTTTTTTTCAATTAATGAATCTTTTTTTTCATCTGATTTAATTAATGGTTTATTAGATTCAGGTGTCTTTGTAAATTTATCCTTTTCCTGGACCTCATTACCTGGTTGGAATAACACATATTCCCTAATTCTATCAAATGATCTTGGATTTAAACGTACAGATGGGACTGTGAAAAGTGGAAAAATAAGTTGGGATATATTCAATGTGGGAGATGAACAAGAGGTAGAAATAGGTACAATTACATTAAAAGATAATAATCCCACAACAAGTGCAAACCAAAATGAAAGCTTATCTTTTCTTTTTTCTTTAGATTGCCGTCAAACTCATAAGGTGAATATGTCATTATATCTTAAAGCAGAAAGACTTAATATGAGAAAATATGAGTTTTTACCTTCAATTTTAACTTTGCCCTCCTCACTCCCTGCAGATGGTGTTCGATTGTGTGTCGAAAGAAATCTAACAACACTTGAGGAAATTAAAAAAGAATCATTTTCAAAATATATTGAAGAATTGAAAGATTCTCTAAAGACTTCTACGTTTAATCAATCATTTGATACTAAGTTTTTATGGGATGAAAAAACAACCACAAATTGTTCTCAGCCTTATTTGATTGACAATATGGATGAGGCTCCTCCTATCACAGGGACAATTATTGACCCTTCTGTTTATCTAAGTTTTCATAATATATCTGGAAAAGCATTTTTTGGGCTTATTAATGCTGGTGGAATTTCTGAAATATCTCATAAAGATGTTAATTTTGCAGATGTTTTTGATAATTTTCAACATCCTGCGTCATCCAAACTTTATCTACCCACTTCTGTTGTCTTAAATGAATCAGAGATTGTTGAATGGATTCAGTCAAGCGAATTTAAGGGAGTGTTTTCATCTCAACAACCTATGACCTATGACTCTCAGAAAATCACAAGATCGTATGATATTAATGTGAAAAGTACTGATTTGAATTTATTAAGTTTTTTTACTGGAAAAACAGAAGTGAATTTAGGGATTGGGTTTGAAAAAACAAGAAATATTTTTGTGATGAAACGATCTTCAGCATTGTCAATTCCTGAAGATATACAATTATCATATGTCAATGCTGATGCTTTTCGCGTATGTACAAAAGAAGAAGTATTTACAGAAGAGGAAATTAATAAGTACGTTAATCTTCATGAAATTGAATTGGAAAATTTTTCAAGGCGATTATTTCCATCCATAAAGGGTTCTGCGGTTAATGATGAAACAACGTTAGAGGATTCATTAGAATGGGATGGAAATATTACTAATATGAATGCGGACCAGCCGGTTATATTCGCTCAAATAATGGAAAGTACTGCTCCCCTTAGTTGTCAATTTTCGTTTTTCCCCCCTCATTTTTCATTTACTAATCAGAATCTAACCTTCGTTGGTATCCCCGAGGAAACGGTAACATATAATATGACTTTTCCAAAAGGAATAAGTGTTAATGTGCTTTCGTCATCTCAACCTGTGGTTGAACAGAGGGTTAATAATGGTCAATCATTGCTTAGTATTACCTTAAATGCTTCTAAAACTGGAAAAGTGGTCTATGTTGTTCTTTCCATGGAACCTACAATTGTTTACATCATTGGATTATTTGTTCCTTGTATCATTAGTGTTTTTATCACTATTCTTTTGTTTTTCGTTGTTTATATTATTCGAAAGAAAAGAAATAAATATCGGCAGCAAGGACAAAGACCCCCATCGTCTCACCAAGATGAAGGATATGAAAATGAGGAATATTATGTTCCTCCTAAACCGCCCTCTTCGCGTTAAATTATTTTTTAAGATGAAGAAGACCAGGCAATAATTTAATTAAGGAAGGAGTATGTTTTACCATCGGTCTTATTAATTTTGAGGGGTAATCTATATCTCCATGTTCATTTATAGTATTGAGTAAATGGGTTTCATTAAACTTAGCAATATATTTTTCAAACTGTTGATCTGAAAGCCCGGCAAATAGCCCATGAAGTTTCATACCGATACTCAATTCTCTTCCTATTGTTTTTTTCCATTGGGTATGATATTTTGAAAGAAGTTGTTTAGTATATGTTTGGGTTTGTACAGCAGTGTTTATCGTTTGTGCTGCAATTTGTGCGCTGGTAAGACCTGTGAATATGCCCCCTCCTGAGGTAGGTTTGACTTGTGCTGCAGCATCTCCAACAAGTAGAACTCTATCATCAACAGTTCGTTTTAATGCGCCCAACGGAATAATTCCTGCCATATATTCTTCTATAGCTGCATGATCAAGATATGGTTTGGTATGATCATGATGAAGAAATTTATCAAAATATTCTTTTGGTGATTTATCAAAGGGAACACATAAACCAGCGCGTGCAGTGGTTCCCTTTTTATTTGTTGGAATAATCCATGCAAAAAATTCAGGGGCAATAGAGTTGCCAACAAAGATTTCAACTGCAGATGGATTAAGATTTGTATCTTTTAAGGATGCTCCTATTCCCTTTAAAAACTTTTGGGGGGAAGGAAAACAAAAGATATCTCGAACCACCGACTGGGGGCCATCTGCTCCTATAAGCATCATACTATGAATGTTTCTTTTTTTATTGGTATACGTTTCAATGTATGAATCGACTTGTTGAATTGATTGAACTTTCTCATTAGTGATTATTTTAGCTCCATACTGTTCTGCATTGTCAGCTAAGGTCTGATCAAATTCGGTTCGATCAATGCTATAAGCATGGATTTTATTTCCACCGATAGTTAAAATATTATTTTTTGGTGAGTGTATGTTAGCAGTGCTTATACTATTTTGAATTATTTTTTGTGATGAAATATTAAATCTTTCGAACACTCGCGGAGTGATTAACCCTGCACATTGAATTGGTTTCCCAATTGTTTTATGTTGTTCGATTACAGTTACACTTATTTCCTTTTTTGCAAGCAATTCTGCTAAATATAATCCACTTGGGCCTCCGCCGACAATGGTTACATTAGTTTTTTCACACATAGTTTGCATGAAGTAATTAGTAGAGGATTTATAATTGAATCGATAAGAAGTTTTCTTTTTTTATATAGTATACGGCTTGGTGTTAACAGATGGTTTCATATACTATGATTTATTTTTTGGTGTTGATGGTTTTTAATGGACATTACTCTAGGCAAGGAAAAAGAATCGATAATAATAACAATAATAGTCTTATATGTAAATTTGTTTTTGATGGATTAGGTAAGCCTATAGGTGAAAGTATTTGTGTTGAACATGATTTAATAATCGTGAAAACAGAAGATTCGTTTTTAGGTATTCCGTTAAAACATGTCGAATCCGATGGGAAAAAAGTTGTGGTTAAGGGATTGGTTGATAAAAAAAATGCAAAAAAACTTGGCGAACGATGGCGAAAGAAGGAGCTTAAAAAGGATGGTGTTATTTATCGAAAATAATGCTTTTGAATATAAAATGGTCATTGTTACAAGAAAAGATTTAAAACTTTCAAAAGGCAAGCTTGCTGCTCAGGTTGCTCATGCTGCAGTAACCTGTGCTCTTGAAACAAAAAAACACAACAACAAGTGGTTTCAAAAATGGATGAGAGAAGGAGCAAAAAAAGCGATTGTTAAAACAGATCATGTTGATGATTTTAGTAAATTAAAACAGCTAGCAGATAACCTAAAAATCGAGTCTATCATCATTAGTGATGCAGGACATACTGAAATCCCATCAGGAACAAAAACGGTACTTGGCCTTGGTCCTGCTCCAACTAACTTGATTGATCAAATAACCGGAGATCTTTCACTTTTATAAAAAAAATGAAAAAAAGAGATTTTTTTATTCCCTTTTTTTGTTAATAAAGATTATTGCGATAAATGCAATAAAGACCGCTAGGATTTCAAAACCAGGTGTTCCAGATGGGGGTGGAGTATTCTTACTTTGATCTTGATTGTTTTCATCTTCTTTATTTGTATCTTGATTGGTTTCTTCATCGTTTGTGTCGTCTCCATTCGTCTCACTTGTATCTTCTCCATCATACATAGCATAATTTTCTGGTGCCCAATCTCCCCACCATTCACTACTCATATCATTGTATGTAGTATATTCTGCTGCCCATCCCCAAACCTCAATACCTGTTTCAAAGGTTCCAATATTATCAAATGTACCAGTTATCGTATTTCCTGAAGCTGTAATATCTGGTTCAAAATCCATGTTGTATGATCCTTCTTCAGTGCTAACTGCCCAACCCGTTCCTTCTCCTTCATTCCAAGAGATGAAATAGTTGGAATCGCTGGTATTTAAATATGCCCAATATGATATTAACCTGGAATTGGAGATTGTACCTACCACTTTGATTGTTAATGTAACTTGGTTAGCACCGGTTGAATATGAAATTTCGGTAATATCTATGTCTGGTTTGTTACTTACTGCTTCATCCCATCCATATGATCCTTGATTGAAATGCCAGTGATATACATCTGATGTTTGATCTGTTATCGCCTCACCTGAAATTGTTGGAAGCACGGATATAAATAATGCCAATCCAAATAGTGCTATCAATATTTTTTTCATACTAATTTTCTCCATTCTTTTTATAAGAGTATATTTCTCTTTGATTTATATTTGTCGAAAAAAAACTCAGTTTTTTACTTGACATATTCGTTTAAAAAAACCAAAATATTTTTATTCATTCTGTGATATTGACTTATGATTCTTACCGGAGGTCGGATGAGATGAGTGATGTCGAAAAAACAATTGGAAATAACGCTGGTCGTATTTGGGATGTTTTAAATGAATACGGTCCTCAAGTTCGATCAAAAATCATTGAAAAAACGAAGATGCCTGAAGAAGATTTTTTTGGGGCAATTGGATGGCTCGCTAGGGAAAATAAAATAAGAAAAGAAAAAAGAACATTTAAAGTTGGGGAAACAAATTTGACTGATAAAATTGGGTTAAATGCTGGAAAAGTATGGGAAGTATTACACAAAAGAAATGACTTAGATATTTCAGGAATCGCCCGGCTTTCCAAAGTGAAAAAAAGAGACTGTTATTCTGCTATTGGATGGCTTGCTCGTGAAGGTAAAGTCACCGCTAAAATTGCTGTACGTAAAAAATAAATATTTAAATTTAAGTAATATTTTATACGTTAATTAAAACCATCATGGTTTTAACTTATTTTGTAAAGACAAAAACTTAAATTAGTTTCTCTTCATTATTTGAATCGTCTCTAATGAAATCTGAGATTAGGATCTTAGGTATTGATGATGCTCCATTTTCTTTTTCAGATAAAACTACTGATATTATTGGGGTTGTTATGCGTGGTAATCACTACATAGAAGGGGTATTACATGATACCATAAATATAGATGGTAAGGATGCAACAACCGTCTGTGAATACATGATAACAAAGACACGGCATTACAAACAATTAAAAGCAGTGCTTCTTGATGGAGCAACATTCGGCGGATTTAATGTACTCGATATTGAAGCTATCTGGAAAAAAACAAAAATACCAATTATAACGGTTACTAGAAAAAAACCTGATTTCAAAAAGATTCGTTTAGCTTTGAAAACCCATTTCTCTGATTGGAAAGATCGAATAACTGTTTTGGAAAAAGGGAGTTTGTATGAGATAAATACAGGATATAATCCAATTTTTGTTAAGTGTATTGGATTACCTCTAGATAAAGCAAAAGAGATAATAACGCTTGCAACGATACGAGGCGTCATACCCGAGCCTCTTCGCGTGGCACATCTCATTGCCTCGGGTATCTCAAGAGGTGAATCATATGGGAAAGCCTAAAGCAGTTGTTAATACATATAATTGTCTTTCATGTGGCGGTTGTGTCTCTATCTGTCCAGCAGATGCAATCATTATGAACAATAAAATTGCCAAAGTATTAACTAAAAAATGTATATCATGTGAAATCTGTGTAAATACATGTCCAGTTGGAGCGATTTCAATGGAGGACTGATGACTGATGAAGTATGATGCAGTTATTGTAGGTGCAGGGCCTGCGGGAAGTGTGACTGCTCGTTTTGCAGCAGAATCCGGAGCAAAAGTTTTGTTAATTGATCGTAGACCTGAAATTGGTGTACCTGTATTGTGTGGTGAAGGTATCAGTCAACGGATTGATAACTGGCATATGCTTGATGGAACAGATTGGATCGCTACGAAAATGGATGGAGCAAAAATTTATTCACCAGATGATACAAGAGTGACCTTATCAAAGGAAATGGCAGGAAATGAAACTGGTTACGTTGTTTATCGAGACCTGTTTGATAAAGAACTTGCTCGACAAGCGGGTAAGGCTGGAGCGGATCTTTTATTAAAAACTGAAGCAATTGAATTGTTAAAAAAGAAAGGGGAAATAAACGGTGTAAAGGTTAATCAGTTTGATGAGAGTTTTGATATTGAAGCTGACATTGTCGTCGGTTGTGACGGCGTAGAATCAAAGGTTGGATACTGGGGAGGAATCAATACAAAATTGAAAGCTATAGATCTTGAAACTTGTTTTCAATATACCCTGGAAAACGTGAATTGGCCTGAGGATTATTGTGAGTTTTATCTTGGAAAGAAACGAGCTCCAGGTGGTTATATATGGGTATTTCCAAAAGGAAAAGGTGAATTTAATGTTGGCATTGGCATACTTGCCAGTTTAAGTTCCCCTGGAAAACCAAAGGCCTTATTAGATGAGTTTATACAAGGACATGCCGAATTAAAAAAAGGCAATCCTATTCGTATGCTCACTGGTGCCGTCTCTGTTGCAAAACCTGTGGAAACGGTCAGAGATCATTTACTGCTTGTGGGCGATGCTGCTCGGCATGCAGACGCAATTACTGGCGGCGGGTTAACAACTTCATTAGAAGGTGGAAAAATTGCTGGAGAAGTAATCGGTGAAGCAGTCGAGAATCAGCAATTTGACAAAAATTTCTTGGAAAGATATGAAAAACGCTGGAAAGAGGTATTTGGGCAAAAGTTATTGCGAGATTATGTAGTAAAGGAAATACTGCTTGATATGGATGATAAAACGTTGAATATGCTTGCAGATTCTTTAAAAGATTACAAATTTGAAGAATTCAGTACTCTAAGTTTGGTGAAAGCGTTAGTTTTGAAGCATCCAACATTACTTATGAAATTAAAACCTTTGATGAAATTGTCTGAAAAATCAAAGGAAAAAAAGTGAATAAAGTAGGGTAAATTGTATGAAATGGGGTGTGGTATGTAGTGCTCATACGAAACGTTCTATTTCGCTTGCCAAAGATGTTGTCGACTATTTAGTAGACTATGGAGATGTTTTTCCTGAAGAAACAATAGCGAAACAACTTGAAATGCCAGGTCATTCATTTTCACAGTTAAATACCCACTGTGATGTTATTGTTACCATTGGCGGAGATGGCACTATTATTAGAGCGCTTTCTGAAGTTGAAAAACCATTATTTACTATTAACTCAGGGGGTATGGGTTTTCTTTCTGAGGTAGAATCAAAGTTTGCATTATCGGGTTTAAAAAAGGTCATTGATAATGAGTATAACATAGAAGAGCGTGCGAAACTGCGGGTTGATGTTGAAGGAATAGATGAAATACTTCCCGATGTAGCAAATGAGGTAACACTTCAAACTGCTCGTATTGCTAAGATCATGTATTTTCATATTTTTGTCGAAGATGAATTACTTGAAACCATGGGTGCAGATGGTGTTATTGTCGCCACCCCAACAGGATCTACCAGTTATGCATTGAGTGTTGGTGGACCTATTATGGATCCAACAGTTGAAGCAATGATTATTGCTCCAATGGCACCGTTTCGTTTATCTGCTCGACCATGGGTTGTCCCATTGAAAAAAAAGGTGCAGTTACAGGTATTACCAAAAAGTAAAGAAACAAAATTAGTTATTGATGGTAATTATTCTGTTGATGTTTCCGTAGATCAAAAGATAACTGTAAGAGAATCTGAAAAGAAAGCTCGATTTATCCGTTTTGGAGAATCCTTTTATCAGATGGTTCGATTAAAACTGGTGCGATAGATTATATGAAATGGTTTTGGAAAAAAAGGAAGGGTTCTCAGCCTGCTGTTCGAGAGTGGAGGATTACAAAGCAGTGTTTATCATTAATTTGTGAAAGCGCAAAATCAGTGTATCCAAATGAGTTTGCAGGATTGTTACGTGTTGATGAAGAAAAAAATTATATTATCACTGAAGTAGTTCTCATTCCTGGAACGGTGAGTGGGAGTCAACATGCGTTATATAAAATGCATATGAAACCAGTTGATTTCTATATAAAAGGAACAGTGCATAGTCATCCTTCAGGATCATTTTATCCTTCTGAAGCAGATCTTCATTTATTCCAACGATTTGGGCGAGTGCATATTATAGTTGCACAACCATATTCCTTTGAATCTTGGCAAGCATATGATGGCAACGGAAATTCAATAGACATGCGTATTATTTAAATAAATTTAAGTGCATGTTGATTGGTAAGTATTTGGTGATGGGATGAGTGGAGAAGCATTTGACGTGGTTTTTTTTGCTCCGTTAGCTCCAATTTTTGGGCTGATACTTTTTTGGTTTATACAATTATTGTTTATTGAATTTCAGAAAGGTTTGTTAAATCAATTACGGAGCTCTCATGATGCGTTAATTCGATTTACGAATTTTATTGGTATTTTCTTCCAAACTATTTGTCACGCTTTAGGTTATACACTAACAAGAAGTGGAATTTCAAGTTTTTATTTAAGTGTTGATTATGGAAAAGTTAATCCAAAAAAGAAAAAATCTGGTGTGTTTGAATGGACAGCGAACATGTTTTTATTCGTAGGCCCCTTTTTTCTTCCATCATTTTTATTGCTTGGTTATTTTTTTCTTTTAAATGATTCAGGGATTCCTATTATTATGCAAAAGACGTTTACTTTTGCAGAAAATATGATATTATTCGGGAGTAATCTTTCCAGTTTCACAACCGATTTTGTCTTTTTTCTCGGTTCAATTGATTTGTTTCATCCAGCCCATGTTGGATTCTTTTTACTCTTCATTATCGTCGGATTAGGGATTAGACCGAGTTATATCGGAAAGAAACCCATGGAAAAAGTCGATATTTTTTACGATTTAAAAAATATAAGATATAATGTCCTTCATAAACCGTTATACGTTCTGTTAGGATTGTTAAGTGCATATCTATTTTCTTATTTGAATGTTCTTTTTAGTCAATCATTATACGTTACCGTTTTTTCTTTTTTTGCTTGGGCGTCGATAATAGCTATTTTCGCTTTAATTTATGCAGAAGTCTTATTATTTTGGATTCTTATTCTCGATGAAATACCCGTAGGTTATCGACTAATAAATATTGTCTTACTTCCAATTACTTATATTGTTTTACGGATAGTGTTTTATCTTTTTTCTTGGCCATATGCTGCTGAAATTGGGTTTTGGCTTACCATTGTTGTGACCGGCAGCATTACAATTTTTTTATTACATCGGTTGACCAATAAGTTTAAAACGTTGTTGTCGATGAATTCGATACGCGGAATGAGTGGTGGGAAAAAATAATGGAAGAACATGAATTATTAGACCAAGAGCAAGTTACAAAAATTTTATCTCCTCATCCTTTATCATTTATGGGGTTGCAATCACTTTGTATATTTCTTATCGTATGGGGCTTGGTATTCGGATGGCTTGTAAATTTTTCTGATTTCAGAGGATTATTTGCTAATGCTCTTCTACAAATTGCAGTGTGGGGATTAGTTTTACTAGTAGTTGGGGTTATTGCATCTATTATTAAAGTTTTATGGAGGATTTTTTTCCTTTATCTTGCTGTTGTGGGAGTTGCGTTATTGATAACTGTCTGGTTGAATCTTTTCGATACTTCATCATTATTTTTGCCTGTTTATACGGTAGTAGTTTCAATAATTGGGTTTCTTCTCGTTGAATTGTTCCGAAGATCTCATAAATATATTATATCTAATCAACGACTCGTTTTCAAAGGTGGCGTAGTGACTAAAGAACAACGAACGTTACGTTATGATAAAATCACTGATGTAAATACCAAACAAGGAATTCTCGGTCAAATCTTTGGTTTTGGAACAATTATTCCGATCAGTCAGTCAGGATTTGGATTAGGGAGTGATCAATCATTTGCCGGTGGTGGTGTTGAAGGTGGAGGTAATAAAAAGGTTGGTCTGTTTGGTTTTTTCGGTGGCGGTAGAGAAGTACAAACACCTCGAACTCGTAGTTATTACGAACTCCATGGAGTGTATCCTTTTAAAGAGGTAAAAAAGATAGTGGAAAACCTTGTTCAAGGAAGTGTTAGTACTCCATATTTACAGAAACAAGTTGGTTTTCAACAGGAGCAACGTGATTTTCAGGAAGAACAACGTGATTTGCAAAAGGAAATGCGAGATCTTCTGAAGAAACAAAAGGAACTTTCTAAAACAAGTGAAGAAAAATGAAACAATCAATGGCATGATATCAATCAAAACTTTATAAAGACGTAGTTGATAGTAGGGATCAGAAGATTAATACATCCATATTGGTTTTTGATATGATTCCAAGAAAAGTATTTTTGACGAAAGGTCATGGAACCCATCGTCACCGGCTTCAATCTTTTGAACTAGCATTACGTGATGCGGGTATTGCTTCATGCAATTTAGTAAATGTATCAAGTATTTTCCCTCCACATTGCGAATTAATAAGTAGAACTGAAGGGATCTCTCTACTGCAACCTGGAGAAATCACATATTGTGTGCTTTCAAAAGTTCACACAAAAAATCCAGGAGATATTGGTGCGACTGTTGGCGTAGCTATCCCAAATTCATCAGATGAGTACGGCTACATCGCAGAATATCAGGAAGAATGTCAATCTGAAGAAAGTTTGAAGGAAATCGTTGAAGAACTTGCAATCTTAATGCTTGCTACCACAAAGGGAGTGGCCCCAGATGAATCAAGCAAAGGAAATCATCTCTCTGATGAGCAAATAATTCATCAATTTAAACATAAAATGAAAACGGATAGTGTTGCAGATACTATTCGACATACTGATCCTGACCGATGGTCAACGGTTATTGCAGTTGCTGTTTTTATACAATAATTTGAGTTAAAAAATTAAATAATAATCCCATTATTTTACTTTACTTTATTAGACAGTTGCAAAATGCTTTATAATGTGAGTTGTTACCTTTATAAAATAAATACCGTCGAGGTGCGATGCAGTATGATTGAGGAATTTGTAAAGAAATTCGAAGACCTTCGAATAGAAGATGTTCCCTCAGTTGGAGGGAAAAATGCTTCTCTTGGTGAAATGATTCATAATCTTAAAGAAAAAGGCGTTTCTGTTCCTGGAGGATTCGCTGTAACGGCGTATGCGTACAAATACACCATGGAAAAAGCAGGAATTGACGATAAAATCCAACAAATTTTATCTGATTTGGACACGGGTGATGTTCGTAATCTAGCGGAACGTGGAGAAAAAATTAGGAATTTGATTAAGAATACACCCCTTCCCAATGAAGTTGCTGAAGGAATCAAAAAAAATTATAAACTAATGGAAGAAGAATATGGAGAACTTGTCGATGTTGCAGTTAGAAGTAGTGCAACTGCAGAAGATTTACCAGATGCAAGTTTTGCAGGTCAGCAGGAAACCTATTTAAATGTTCGGGGGGAAGAAGATTTACTTGAAAAGGTTCGTGAATGTTTTGCTTCCTTGTTTACAAATCGAGCTATTTCGTATCGAGAAGATAAGGGGTTTGATCATTTCAGTGTGTATCTTTCTGTTGGTGTGCAAAAAATGGTACGAAGTGATCTTGCTTCTTCAGGAGTAATGTTTTCTATCGATACAGAAAGTGGTTTTAAAGATGCTGTTTATGTCACTGGCGCATATGGTCTTGGGGAAAACGTGGTACAAGGCGCAGTTAATCCTGATCAATTTTATGTGTATAAACCAACGTTGAAAAAAGGATTTAGACCAATTCTTGAAAAGAAGTTGGGATCAAAAGAGCAACGAATGATCTATGGAGAAAAAGGAACAATTCAGGAACAAGTCTCTGAGGAAGATAAAAACAAGTTTGTTATAAATGACGATGAATTGTTAACGCTTGCAAAATGGGCGATAATAATAGAAGATCATTATGGTAAACCAATGGATATTGAATGGGCAAAAGATGGTAAAACGGGAGATTTATTTATCGTTCAAGCTCGCCCAGAAACAGTTCATTCTCAAAAGGATTTTGCGGTTCTTGAGACGTATGTGTTAGATGAGAAAGGAGATTTGCTCGTTCAAGGTGAAGCAGTTGGTAGTATGATTGGTCAAGGAAAAGTGAATATTATCCAATCTGCTGCAAATATTGATCAATTCAAAGAAGGGCAAGTTTTGGTAACAGATATGACCGATCCTGACTGGGAACCAATTATGAAAATCGCTGGTGCAATTGTTACTAATCGTGGAGGTCGAACATGTCATGCAGCTATTATCTCACGTGAACTGGGGATTCCTTGTGTGATTGGTGCGGGGGATGCTTCTGAACGATTAACGAACGGTCAGGAAGTAACTGTTGATTGCTCACAGGGAACAGGGAATATTTATGAAGGTAACCTTAAGTTTCATGTTGAAAAAGTGAAGTTGGATAGCATCCCTAAAACAAAAACGAAAATAATGATGAATGCGGCTATTCCCGAAAAAGCATTTCAGCAAGCACAGTTACCAAATGATGGAGTAGGGCTAGCCCGAGAAGAATTTATCATAAATTCTCATATTGGAATACATCCACTTGCCTTGATCGAATATGAAAAACTAAAGGCTATAAAAGACGACAATCCAAAGATTGCTAACGTTATTGAGACAATAGATAAAAAAAGTGCTGCATATGAAGATAAAGTAACATTTTTTGTGGAAACGTTAGCTCAAGGAATCGCTAAGATTGCAGCTGCGTTTTATCCCAATGATGTCATCGTTCGAATGAGTGATTTTAAAACGAATGAATACGCCAATCTGGTTGGAGGTTTCCTATATGAACCAAAGGAACACAACCCTATGATTGGTTGGCGTGGTGCATCTCGGTATTATGATGAGAAATACAAACCTGCATTTGGTTTAGAATGTAAAGCTTTGAAAAAGGTAAGAGATGAAATGGGACTATCAAATGTAAAACCAATGATTCCATTTTGTAGAACACCTGAAGAAGGTCAAAAAGTGATAAATGTGTTGAACGAATATGGGTTAAAACAGGGAGAAAACGACCTTGAAGTATATGTGATGTGTGAAATTCCATCAAATGTAGTGTCTGCAGATCAATTCGCTGATATCTTCGATGGATTTAGCATTGGTTCAAATGATTTGACACAATTAACACTTGGATTGGATCGTGATTCTGATTTAGTCGCCCATATCTTTGATGAACGAAATGATGCGGTTAAACGGTTAATTCAACAAGTAATTCAGACTGCTCATAATCATACTCCACGCAGAAAAGTTGGTATTTGCGGACAAGCCCCCTCTGATTTTCCAGAGTTTGCAGAATTTCTTGTTGAGCAAGGTATCGATAGTATTTCCCTTAATCCAGATACCGTTGCCAAAACAAGAATCAATGTATCTGAAAAAGAACAAAATATTGCGGTAGCTACCGCATAATCTTTCTTTTTTTCATAGAAACAGTTAACAAATCATATTTGTTTTTATCATTTGAATGTTCTATGAACCTTATTCCCCTAATTCAAACAAAAAACATTAGAAAACAAAAACAATTATCTGATCTGTTCACATCTCTTAACGAGAATGAAAAATCAGCTCCTAACTTATATCTTTTAGACAATAATGGAATCAATAAAAATCATCCCTGTCTTTCTTTACATCAATACGCACATCGATGGTTTGATACAATTGTTGATGCCGGTTGTCAACATGTTGGAGATGTTGTAGACGTATTGCTTGCTGGCGCACATATCGTAGTAATTCGTCCAAATAGTTGGAGGGAACCTGATTTTTTAAGTATACGAGATATTTCGGAAACTGAATTGTATGTGTGGTTTAATCCACTTGAGCAGATAAGGAAAACCTCCTCTGAACCCGTCCTTTTTTCACAAGCTGATGGGATAATTGTATATACTGATGAATTATCTTCACCGATTTCATTTGAAACTCGTGATAAGATAAGAGTACTACTTTCAGCCCATACTGATAAAAAAATAGTAGTGTTTGATTCACAACAAAGACACCAACATGAATTTAGTGTTTTTGGATTAAATTCATTTATTGTTGATAGCCAGAACTTACAAAAGGAGAATGATTTTAATGAATGATGAGGCAAGGCAAATATTAGCATTTATTTTTAGAAGAAGTGGGAAAGAAACACTTCCCGCTAGCGATGTATATTTAGCAATTTCTATGGAACTTCAATGGTGTTCTCCGAAAGAAGCAAAAGCATTCGTTAAAAAGGCAGTAGCTGCGGGATTACTAAAAGAAAATGACCATGGGGTAACTCCCTCTTTTATGGTTGAGGAAATAGAGATTCCAACTGGTTTTTCTCCATCTGAAGAGGTTTTCAAAAATCATTTGGACTCATCAAAAAAATCCGATGAAAAAGAGTTGTATTCTATGGTGATTTCACGGTTGGCTCAGAAAAAACAGATGTCTCAAAATGAAATAAATAATGCGATTGAAAAGATTTCTACTGAAAAAAAGATTGAAAGAGAGGTTGCTGCTGTTTTTTTTGCAAGGAAAATGCAGTGTAACATACATGATTTATTACCTGACTTAGAAAAGATTTTTTTTAGAAAGGAAAAAAATAAAGGATAATTGGAAGTAAAAGCACTCCCATCGCATGACTTCGTCTTACCCCCCATTGTACGGTAAGTAATCCAATAAATGTAGCAACAAATAAAATAAGTACTCCCAGTAAACCAGTGAATAAAAAGACAAGGAGTATGATAAGAATGATAGTTGTCATAACGACTTTTTGGTAAGGGATTTTATGGAAAAATTGAGCGAAAATTTTTCCAACAGATATTGTGGAAAAGAAAGATAACGTACCTCCGAGAAGTAATGCAATGAGTAAATAAATGAGATTATTTGGCATCAAAGCCATATTCCATTCTTTTATCGATATAAGATCCATGACGGCTAATGTTGCACCACTTCGAGAACGTAGTATAATAAAAAGGACCACAACAACAAAAAAAGCACATGCCGTGTTTACTGCAGATAAGGTTACTATTGTTTGTCTTGAATTGGACTCGCCTCTTGCATTCATCGCCAAAATCGTGCCTGTTGCTGATGTAATACCGGGTATTATTGAAACAAGTAGTCCAGCAAATGAACCTGTTATTATTGATAGAATTCCGCCTTTTTTTGTGTTGTTATCTAATTTTGGTTCATCTATTATTTGTTTTGGTATGTTGGGTTGTGTGGCTAGGGAGGTGAGTAGAGTTGGTAGACCAAATAATCCTGATAGTGCAGGGAAGAGAACAGGTGAGTTTAATCCAATGGGCGATTCGACAGCCATTTCTAAAATGATGAGACCAAAGATTCCTGAAAGAAGAAAAACGAATAATGCAAATCCCATACCATTTATGGTTGGAAGTATTTTTTTTGTAGAATTTTCAGGGATTCTAGCTTTTTCTGTTCCTATCATTAAGATTGTTATACAAATTAAAACATAGAACATGATTTCTTGTATTGTTTCATACCCATGGATTGGTGTACCAATGAGATATCGAATAGGATAGAGGAGAAGAAAAGATGTAATGATTGCTCCAAAACTACCCATTGCTGAGAGATATACCGCTTCATATCCATTTCCCTCTAAAAGGAGACTATGGGCAGGGAGAACTGAAAGGGCGGTGTCTGCATCTGGAGCACCGAGAAAAGTTGTTGGAATTGTGTCGTGAAATGTATGTGAGATCGATACAGATATA
>CAZOPW010000002.1:0-74357 GCA_964581795.1 uncultured Thermoplasmatales archaeon
AAAACCATATTTTTTATTAAATAAAATGTGTAATTACTTTTCTTAGGATAATCCTTTTTATAAGATAACTTATTCCAGGCATGAATACATATGGGAAAAAAGATCATTATTGCACTTGGTGGAAACGCGCTCATTAAAAAGGATCAGAAAGGAACTATACATGAACAATTTGCAAATACAAGACAAGTCTCATATTCAATTGTCAAAATGATACAACAAGGATGGACACCTGTGATTACACATGGGAATGGTCCACAAGTCGGAGCGATTCTACTTCAAAATAATGCTACGAGAGATACGATTCCACCAATGCCACTTGGTGTTTGTGTTGCAGAAAGTGAAGGTCTTATTGGATACATGATACAGCAATGCCTTAAGAACGCAATGACAAACAATGGGATCAACAATCATGTTGCTACAATAATCACCCAAGTTCTCGTCGATGAAAATGATCATTCTTTTTCTAACCCTACAAAACCAATAGGACCATATTATCCTGAAGAAAAAATTGAAGAACTCAAGAAAGATGGTTACAACCTTACAAAGTTAGAAAAAGGATACCGCATCGTCGTCCCATCTCCAGATCCTAAAAAAATTATAGAAGGACCCATTATCAAACAAATGCTAGAACATAACATAACTGTAATAGCAGCAGGAGGAGGAGGGATGCCA
Organism: uncultured Thermoplasmatales archaeon; assembly: GCA_964581795.1. GTDB lineage: Archaea > Thermoplasmatota > E2 > DHVEG-1 > DHVEG-1 > EX4572-165. The sequence goes on from CAZOPW010000002.1 coordinate 673, forward strand.
GTAATAAAAAAAGAAAACTGGGGATTAGATGGAGTTGAAGCAGTTGTTGACAAAGATTTAGCTTCTGAAAAACTCGCTGAAGCAATAAATGCAGACACCATGCTTATCCTTACCAATGTTAAACACGTATATATTGGATTCAACACTGACCACCAACAAAAACTAACTCATATAACACTCAATCAAATCAAAAAATATTATGATGACAACGAGTTTCCACCCGGAAGCATGGGGCCAAAAATTCTTGCAGCAATCCGATTTCTACAATGGGGAGGAAATAAAGTCATCATCTCAGATGTAGATCATGCATGGGAAGCATTAAACAAAGAGACCGGTACACATATCACAAGAACCTAAGAATCAGCGGTTTTATTAACCACATCTTACATTTCCTTTTTCCATCCTATGGACACCCAAACACTTGAAAAGCAAATCAAAGACATTGAAGACGAAATATTCAACACACAAAAAAACAAAGCAACAGAGCATCACATCGGCAAACTCAAAGCAAAAATCGCAAAACTCAAAGAACAAATCGAAAAACGACAAAGTGGGGGAGGAAAAGGAAAAGGATTCTCAGTTAAAAAATCAGGGGATGCAACTATAGGACTCATTGGTTATCCAAGTATTGGAAAAAGTACATTACTCAATATACTTACCCAAGCAGATAGCGAAGTAGGAACCTATGAATTCACCACTCTTGACGTGATCCCTGGAATGTTAAAATATGAAGGGGCAAACATTCAAATTTTAGACCTACCTGGTATAATAACAGGAGCCGCAAAAGGAAAGGGACGTGGAAAAGAAGTCCTTGCTGCAGCAAGAACCGTTGACCTTATCATTTTTATGCTTGATGCTGCAAAACCACTTGCCCAACTTAACCAAATGAAACAAGAACTTTACAATGCAGGAATACGAATCAATGAAAGCAAACCACGAGTCATTATAACCAAGACAAAACAAGGTGGCATAACCATTCATACACCAATAAAACAAACTCACATTAGCACAAAAACATTATACTCAATAGCCTCAGAATATGTAACAAACGCCGATATAATCATCAGAGAAAACATTACAGAAGACCGATTTATAGATGCATTTATGAATAATAGAACATATTTACCTGCAATCACAGTGATAAACAAAATCGATATGGGTTCAAAAAAACAAGTACAAAAAGCACAACAACAATTAATAAAAAACGACTGGTCTGTCTACCCGATATCTGCTAAAAAACAAAACGGCCTAGAAACATTAAAAAAAGGCATTTATAACAATCTACGACTCATAAAAATATATATGAAACCACAAGGAAAAAAACCTGATTACTCCGAACCACTTATCCTAAAAAAGGGGGATACCGTTGAAACAGTCTGCAAACAAATACACCGGGATTTCAAAGAAAAATTCCGATACGCTCAAGTCTGGGGAACATCAGGAAAATACCCAGGTCAAAAAGTAGGATTAGACCATGAACTCGCTGATGAAGACCTTCTCACTGTAGTCATCACACATTAATTTTTCAATAACTTTTGCGCAACAGTAACTACCGCTGATGCATCCAACTGATATTTTTTTAATAAATCAGCTGGATCACCACTTTCACAAAACTGATCACGGATACCCATACGCTGAAAACGAACTGGCTTCCTTGATTGCTCAGCAAGCGTTTCAGCCACCGCTGCACCAAGACCACCAATCACTGAATGTTCTTCAAGGGTAATAATCCGACCCGTCTCCTCAGCACACTTCAACACCACTTTTTCATCAAGCGGTTTAATCGTATGCATATCAATCACTCGAGCTGAAATCTTTTTCTTCTTTAACAATTGTTGAGCGTCAAGAGCAGAATCAACCATTGTTCCACACGCAAGAATACTTAGATCATCTCCATCTTCAACAAGCATACCCTTTCCGATCTCAAGAGTTTCCACATATTCATCCTCATAAAGAATAGGAGCATTTGCTCTACCAACACGAGCATACATTGGACCAACATGCTCAGCCATCAACTCTACAATCTTAGAAGTCTGCGTGGCATCACTTGGAGCAAGAACCGTCATATTAGGAAGCACTCGCATTAACGCTAAATCCTCGATCATCTGATGACTAGCTCCATCCTTCCCTACACTAATACCACCATGCGTTGCAAAAATCTTTACATTCGATTGTGAATACGCTAAATCCATCCTAATTTGATCATACACTCTTCCTGTTGCAAACACAGCAAACGTACTGGCAAAAGGAATTTTGCCGCAAGAAGCAAGACCGGCAGCTGTTGAAATCATATTAGCTTCAGCAATCCCCATTTCAAAAAAACGATTTGGAAATTCCTTTGCAAACATAATCGTCTTAGTTGATTTTGATAGATCCGCATCAAGAACAACAATATTCTCATTTTTCTTCCCAAGCTCAACGAGTTTCTCACCGTATGAGTTCCGAGGATTTTTCATAGGTTTCTTACTCATGAGTCCCCTCCAATTTTTCTTTTACCAAATCAAGTTCTTCAATAGCCATCTTATATTCCATTTCATTTGGTGGAACCCCATGAAAATCAACATTATTCTCCATAAAGGACACTCCTTTTCCTTTCACCGTGTTTAAAACGATCATAGATGGTTTATTCGTAATTGCTTTCGCTTCTTGAAAAGCATCATAAATTGCCATAATATCATGACCATCTATTTCAAGAACATGCCAGCCAAATGCAGCCCAACGATCAACCACATTTTCAAGTTGCAATACCTCCTCAGTATTTCCATCGATTTGTAAAAAATTCCGATCAATCATTGCAGTAAGATTACCTAAATGATAATGAGATGCCGCGGCTGCAGCCTCCCAAATTTGGCCTTCGTCAGTTTCTCCATCCCCAAGCATCACATACACATGATAATCCTTCTGATCAAGTCTACCCGCTAAAGCAACACCATTAGCAAATGATAAACCGTGTCCTAAAGAACCGGTTGATGCTTCAATTCCTGGAGTATAAAGACATACAGGATGACCCTGTAACATACAATTGACTTGACGCAGTTTCTTCAGCTCCTTTCCGGAAAAATATCCCTGCTTAGCAAGAACTGCATACAAGGCAGGTGCTGCATGACCTTTACTTAAAATAAAACGATCTCGATTAGGATCATGCGGTTTTTTTGGATTATGATTCATTGATGTATAATATAATGCAACTAATGCATCAACAGCAGAAAGTGATCCGCCAGGATGTCCTGATTCTGCCCTATAAAGCATTTCCACGATATCTTTTCGAATATCAACAGCGATTTTTTTTAAATCTTGAAGAGTATATTTGTCAAGTACTTCCATTAGATTGGATCCCCCTGTCACAAAAAATTGGACCCTGCTTGCCAGCCGAAATGAATATTGTTCATGACTAAATACTTTTTGAAAATATAGAAAATAAATCAGACTTTCCATATTCGTATTTATTTAAGACAAAACGGAGAAAAACCAAATCAAAATAGAAATTATATATTTAATCCATAAATATATAGTTCATTCATTCCATATGTCTTCCTTTTCTATATTGAACCGATACCTTTTTTAAAGGGATAAACACATGCCTTCACGCGGAAGAGCTATGGTATTAGATGATCTTGGAAAATCACTAAAAGGAACAATAGAAAAAATTGCAACAGCAGTCACAGTTGATAAAAAACTCATTAAAGAAGTAGTAAGAGATATTCAACGCGCATTACTGCAATCAGATGTTAATGTTAAATTAGTGCTCAATCTTTCAAAAAAAATCGAAAAAAGAGCCCTAGATGAAAAACCTCCTTCTGGAATGAGCGGCCGGGAACATGTTATTCGTATCGTTTATGATGAACTCGTGAAAATCCTTGGGGATGCTAGAGAGTTACCAGTTAAAAAACAAGTGATAATGCTTACTGGTTTATATGGTCAGGGGAAATGTGTTCATGGAGATAGTGTTATTCAACTAGCGACTGGTGAGATGGAATCTGCCAAATCAATTTATGATCATTTTGCTTCAACGTTGGAGGAAAAACCCGTTGGAGATGGAACAATTGTTGACATTGAAAACGAAGATGTCAAGGTTCCCTCATTTAATCCTAACACGTTAAAGATTGAAAATAAAAAAGTAACTCATGCATGGAAACTTAAAGGCAAACAATTGTATGAAATTTTTATAGATGCAGGAAATGAGTATTCAGTTCGCGTTACGCCTGAACATCCTTTTTTTATCCTTCGAAATGGTTCTGTTATACAGGCCAGAGCAGATCAATTGCAATCGGATGATTATGTGGCAGTTCCTAGAAGTTGTAAATCGAAGAGAAAGGAAAACGACGTTGATTTATTACCATTTATTCGTCAGCACAATATTGATATATTTTTAGATAAAGAAAATGTAAAACAGATTATTTCATCAAAATATGATACAATAAAGAATGCTGTTGCACATCTTGATCATTCAAGGAATTATAGTAAATGCACCCTTGCCTTTAAAAAAGGAAAAATACCTCTTTCTCTTGTGGACAAAAAGGATTGTTCTGAAAAATCGTTGAAACTTCAGTCTTTTAAAACTAATAAACCAGTGTTCTTTCCACGATATCTAACAAAGGACTTAGCTGAATTTTTAGGCTATATCATTGGTGATGGTCACGTTACTGATAAAACCGTTGAAATCTCAAATGCAGATCAAGAACTTATCAAACGGATTACTCACTTAAGTCAAAAGCTCTTTAGGATACAGCCAACTATCACAAAAGATAAAAGGAGTAGGGCACAGCGCGTTCTTTTATCCTCAAAAACGTTAGCAGGATTAATTCATACCATTTTTGAAATACCCTATGGAAAAAAGGGTAGATCATTATCTCTTTCGAACAACCTCATTTCAACCTCGGATGAGGTTTTGCGTCATTTCATTCAAGCCTATGTTGACTGTGATGGATATGTAACAAAGAATTATCGAAATATTGCTATTTCTTCAGAGAGTAAAACACTTATCAGTCAAATAAATTCATTATTGAAAAGATTTGATATATTTTCAACTCTGTCGAAAAAGCAGGTTAATGGAGTACATTATTGGAAATTATGCATTGAGGGAAGATATGCTGAATCATACTCAATGAAAATTGGATCTAGGCTGTCACGTAAAAAAGATCGATTATCAACTTTCACTCGGATGGGAAAAAGACAAGGATGTGGGAAACATGATATGATTCCCATTGGTACTCAATTGAAAGAGGTTCGTGAATCATTAGGTCATTCAATTGGCAATATTCAACAAAAAGCAGTTAACAGTTATGGGATTTATGAGAAAAAAGGACATATTTCTAGAGAAGCATTATACAATTTATCAAAATTTTACGAGAAATATCCACAAGGCAATCTTCTTACCCTGCTCTCTAAAGTTAAAAATGGGGAAAATCCACGTGATACATTTAATATTGGCATTGTAAATGCTCTTCTTTCCCATTTTACACAACTAGGATTTATTAAAGATGCGCAGGCTTGCATTTACTTAACGTCTGCTGGAAGAAAACAGCTTCAACAACGATTAATGTATCAGAAGACTGCATGTAAGGAATCGTTAAAATCGATTCATAATTTATCAATGTCTGATGTATGCTGGATTAAAGTAAAAGATATAAAAACCATTGAATCACCAGAATACGTATATGATTTTACCGTTGAAGATAACCATAGTTTTATCGCTGATGGAATAGTCGTCCACAATACGACTTCAGCAGGCAAGCTTGCGACGTATTTTAAAAAGAAAGGTCTTCGCCCTTCTGTTATTGCCGGTGATGTACATCGACCTGCTGCCTACGACCAATTAAAACAAATTGCAGAACAAGTTGAGGTACCCTTTTATGGGGATAAAAACGAAAAAAGTGCTGTTAAAGTAGTAAAAAACGGAGTGGAAAAATTCAAACGAAGCGCAGATGTAATTATTGTTGATACTTCAGGTCGACATAAACTTGAAGATGACCTTATTCAAGAAATGAAAGATATCTTTCATGCTACTAATCCTGATGAAAAACTCCTAGTAATAGATGCAGCAGTGGGTCAACAAGCAGGATCACAAGCGAAGGCATTTAATGATGCTGTTGATATCACAGGAATAATTTTAACGAAACTTGATGGTACTGCAAAAGGAGGAGGCGCACTTAGTGCTGCTTCAGAAGTTGATGCACCAATCGTGTTTATTGGAACTGGAGAACATGCGACTGATTTTGAACGATTTGATCCTGCCCGATTTATCTCACGTTTACTCGGTATGGGTGATATTAAAACCTTACTTGAAAAAGCTGAAGAAAGTATGAAGGGTAAAGACGCTGAAAAAACTGCTCGCCGGATGATGTCAGGAAAATTCACACTTCATGATATGTATGATCAAATGGATATGCTCTCTGGAATGGGCCCATTGAATAAAATTTCAGAATTACTACCTGGTGGATTTGCCGGAAAAATGAAAGATGTTGATATGGATGATACTCAAGATCGACTTCAACGATTTCGAATAATCATGGATTCAATGACTGATGAGGAAATGGAGAACCCTCAAATTATTCGTGCGTCTCGAGTGAAACGGATAGCTCGAGGAGCAGGAGTTGAAAATAAAGATGTTAAAGAACTTATCAAATATTATAATATGACAAAAAGAATGATGAAAGGCTTTTCCAGTAATCGAAAAATGCGGAAGAATTTAATGAAACAATTACAATTTGGAAAATAACTTATAATACTTTTTTCATGAGTTTGTGTTATGTGCTTTGAACACAGAAAGCAACTCATTGGAAATGGACGTACTGCTGAAATAAGAAAGAAAAGAGAACTGATGTTAAACCTTTTTTCTCAAGTGTTGAAAGCTGTAAACCCATATAATGCAGTAACCTCTCATATAGATGGATCGTCTCTTTTTCTTCATAATAAAACGATTGATGTGAACCGGTTTCATAATGTGTATGTACTTGGGTTTGGCAAGGGCAGTGTTGGAATGACTCAAGCAGTATGCGATTATTTACCTGTAAAGAGAGGACTTGCAATTACAAATGATAAAGAATCTTCTGTTTCACATCAGGATGTTGAAACTATTGTTGGAGGGCATCCTGTTCCAAATAAACAAAGTGTTGTTGGAGCAAAAAAAGCCAATGAACTGTTAGCAACGTGTGAACCAAATGATTTAGTAATCATTCTCATCTCTGGTGGAGGATCTGCGTTACTTGCTTCTCCTCGAATTCCTTTATCTGATTTACAGAAAACAACGAAATTGTTACTTGGTTCAGGGGCGACAATTCAGGAGATTAATACTATTCGGAAGCATTTGTCAACAGTGAAAGGTGGGCAACTCGTTCGATCATTACCCTGTCAAGTGGTGACATTAATAATTAGCGATGTTGTTGGAGATCCTTTGGAATTTATTTCATCTGGTCCAACAGTGGGTGATTCAACGACGTTTTCTGATGCATATGAGATTTTAAATCGATATAATTTATGGCATAAGATTCCAGAATCTACTCGTCATGTCATTGAACAGGGAAAACAAGAATTAATCCCTGAGACTCCTTCTCAATCTGATCCTGTTTTTGCTCATGTAAATAATAGTATTATTGCAAATAATACTATGGCGTGTGAAACTGCATTTAATCATGCGAAAAAACTGGGACTTAATCCTGTTTTAATTTCAACTCAGTTGACGGGTGAGGCACGAACACTGAGTATGGACTTGTTTGAAAAGGCCACGCAGTCTTATAATGATCATATTGGTAACGTGTTTATTAGTGGAGGGGAACCTACAGTTACTATTAAAGGAAGTGGCAAGGGTGGTAGAAATCAAGAACTTGTTCTTTCGATGGTCCATTTACTTAAGGGATCACAAAGTGTTTTTGGTTCATTTGGAACTGATGGTATTGATGGAATGAGTCCTGCTGCTGGTGCGATTGCTGATGGAAATACATTACAGAGAGCAGAAGAAAAAAATATGGACAGTTTGGATTACTTGGAAAATAATGATTCATTTACTTATTTTGATACATTAAATGATACATTGATAACTGGGCCGACGGGTACTAATGTGATGGATATTCAAATTTTTATGATGTAACCCATTTTTTATAAATGACATTGTCTTTTTTTCTTTTGAGAAAGTAACTAGGTTTATTAATAATGGATACCATACATTTGTGTGGAATGTTTGTGAAGGATGACAAATATTTTTAATATTAAGATATTTGTTGAAAGGATGGGATTTAGGATGAATGCAGAAGGTTTAAAACACTTTATCAGTTATTTTAACCCCAAAAATTATATAAAGAATAAGTATATAAATCGAGGTGGTATTTATTATAGGTGAGAAATACATGATTCTCTCCAAGAAATTTTGGCAGCAAAAAACATCTTTTTTCATTATTATACTATTATTAATCAGTTCGTTTTCATTCGTCATCAATGAAGTGAATGCTGATTCTACTTCATTTAATGAAGAAGATGGAACTTATTTCGTATCCAGTTTTGAAGGTATATCAAATGAAAATATCTTCGGTGGTTGTGTTATTTCTGATACAGGAAATAAGATTATGTTGGATTCCTCTGGTTCAAGATATGCAAATTATAATTTTTCTAATTGGAATAAAGATTCAGAAAATGAAGTTAGAAGAGGAGAGATTTTTTGGTTTTCACCTTTGTTTCCAACATTTATTATTAGTGCATTTGAGGAGGTAGTAACCACGGCAAATTATTACTGGGCGATGTCAAAAAATGACTCATATGAATATCCTCGTGATGGTAAAATTATTCCAACAGTTAAACAACAATTTCATCATTTTCGATTTAAAATAAGCCAGGACATCGACAGTATCTCCTCTTTTGAAATTCAATGGACTGGAAGTGCTGAAAATCAAAAAAATGTGAAATTATATGTTAGGAGACCGTTATTTGGATTTGGTATTTGGCAGGAACTTGATAAAGTTACTACTAATGAAACTGACCTTGAATTAAGTTATCAAAATGAGAGTCTTCCTTTAGATGAAGATGGTTATCTAGAATTGTGTGTTGTTGTTGTCCCTGATTTAGGGGAAAAAACGTATATTCAAACGGATTTTATTAACGTCAAAGTTTTAGGAACTGGTTTTGCAAAAAGCGGAGCTGTTCGCTTTGAACCTGTTTCAGCAGAAAACATTTCCAGGTGGGAACGATTTACCTGGTCAGGGTATGAGAAAGAAGCAACATCAATTTCTGCTCAATTCTTCCATTATGACAATGGATCATATAATTTAATTTCAAATTCTATAATAAGCGGAAATAGTATAGGGATCACAAAAAAGAGTGTAGATTTATCAAAAGTTTCAATTGATACAAATCTAACTGTAAACTTTACATTAGAAACAACAGATATAGCATATTCTCCTGAGTTATATGAATGGGGAGTAAGTTGGCAGCTTTCAGATGAGTATTGGATGGATCAATTTGATACAGAATTACGAGTGGAAGAGTCTAGACTAAATAATGTTCGTATAAAAGATGGATCTGCTACGCTTGTAACTACAGTGTATGATTGGCCTATGTTCGGCCATGACGCTAGAAACACGCGGGTTTCTCCAGGGCTTGGTCCAGGTAGTAATACTGCTATTTGCTGGGAAAGCTTAGAACGAGTTGGTGGAAATCAAAAAAATCCTATTGTTAATGATGGTCTTATCTATATTGCTAATGAAGACTCTTCTAAGATTTATGCATATGATGCTCAATATGATCAAAGTTTTATTCCAAATGAAAAAGAAGATGCATCATTAAATCTTGAATATGAAATTAGGAATTCTCCTGTAGCTACATCGAAAAATACTATTGTTGTTGCTACTGGGTCATCAATTGATAATGGAGGTATTGAAAACAAAGTATACGGTTTAAATGCGAATAACTTGCAAACGCAGGAATGGAAGTTTTCATACGACTCTGTTGATTCAGAAAATCCATATATATCTTATGAGGCATCTCCGGTAATTAAAGATGGGAAAATATATTTAACGTCGTGGAATGGAGATAGTTCCTTATTAACAGATGTCTTTGATTTTTTTAACTTATCGACTGGTAATAACAAGCTCATTTGCTTGACTGAAAGTGGAAGTTATGAATGGAGTACAGATTTAGCAGCGGGTAGTTTTGCTAGTCCTGCTGTTAGCGATGATACGATTGTTGCCGGATGTGAAAAAATTAATGGAGAAAGTTTACGAGCTTTTACATTAGATGGATCAAAAAAATGGGGTACAGACGTTGGTCCTATTGGATATGCTTCTCCAGTAATTGTTGATGATGTGGTTTATGTGGTCTCAAAAAAACTTTGTCAAACCTTTGTGAATGCGTTTACACAAGTCGTTGCGGTAGATTTAGATTCCGGAATAATCAAATGGAATACAACAATTGGGGATATGCTACCGGAATTGTACGGGAATGCTGCGTTCAGCAGTCCAGTGGTTGTTAATGGAATGGTGTATGTTGCATCTCCAGATGGAATCATGTATAAGATAGATGCAGATAACGGATCAATTCTTGAATCAAAGAAGATTTTTAATAAAGGTGTCTCGTCACTAATTATTCGATCTTCACCGGCGTATGCTGATGAAATCATTTATATTGGTACGCCTAATGGATATATTTATGCATTGGATGCTTCAACGTTAAATACTGTTTGGAGCAGGAAAACTGATCCTACATATCCAATTTATTCATCTCCAATTGTTGTTGATGGATTCCTCTATTATACTGATGAATCGAATTATTTATACTGTCAAGGAAAACATCAGATTGTTGAGGATACTCAAATTACAGGTACATTAATTTCTACACCTATCTCACTTCCTTCCAGTTCACTCTATTTCAAAAAATTTGAAGTATCTGATTCAGTTAATTCAGGATATATTACGTACAGTGTACTAAAAGAAAATTATCAAGAATTAATAGAAGAGATTGAAGATAATGATGAATTAGAGATTGATTTATTAAAGGATATTGATACGATTCGATTGAAAGCAGTCTTTCATGCGAACGCCAAGGAAACTGTTTCATTACATTCTTGGAAAGTTACTTTTGATGATGAACCCGGTGAAAGTGGGGAAACAATATTCCGAAAGTATCAGAAGGATTTATCTGATCCTCCATTCTTTTCCATTGATGTTCGAAATAGTGAACACGGATTGATTAATACATCAGCTCGTTTCAAATTAGAATATTCTAATGAAAGTACTGGAACATATATTACAGAATGGCTGCCGGCAAATTTTACCGGTGAAAATAGAACAAAGGATGAAGAAACGATTTCTGTGAATATGAGTTATTATGATGTTATAAATGAAATTGATTTATATCATCAAATTAAATTTTCAATAAATGTGACAACCGGTAAAACGTCTCATTCCGAATGGAAACAAATAGAAGGGAAACCAGATCAGGAACCACCACTTTTTTATTTGAATTCTTTTTCCCCAGATCCACCATTTATTTCATCAATGACTCCTACATGTACCATTCAAGCCAAAGATGTAGGAAGTAATGGAAATACAACTGGATTAAATGTATTCTCCGCCCACTACTCAATTGAATATAATAATGGAAAAACATTTACCACTCGGGCAGAGTGCTCAGGGAGTAATGGAACAGAAAATAAAGTTACTCTCACCGCAGACATTTCCCAAGCAGATTTAGATGAAAACATTACAAATCTTGAATCTATTCGATTTTCTATAGAGGACATGGATGGAAATGAGAATGAAACAGATTGGATTGATTTATTTTTTGATAGCACTCCACCTATTTCAAGTGTATCTAATACTGATGATATTCCTCAATTCAATAATGGATCATTTGTTCGTATCAATGCAACCGCTACTGATTCGGATGTAGAGGATGAATACACAAGTGGAGTAAAAGAAATCACTTTGTATTATCGAAAAAGTGGATCAACACAATGGAACCAATTCGGATCGCCTTGTTCATCAGACTCATGCTCTTGGGAATTCACCATTGGTGCTACTGCAGGTGGTGAATTTGAATTGTGTACAATTGCTTTAGATAATGCTTCCAATGAAGAATCGTTTCCTACTGAAGGTGATGTGTTCTTTGTCTATGATCCAAATCCTCCAACGGTTACATTTCCTGATTCCCTTATTGAGATCACAAATAATAGTAATCCTCCATCATTTGATCAGGTAACATTTGAAGATGATTATCAATTGGACAAGATTTATTATCGATTAAATTCTGATGGAATTCAAAACTGGACATTAATTACGACAACGTCTCAAGATAAAGTGACTCCAACGTGGAATATTACAAAAACTCAATGGGATGATATGATTGAGGATGAAACAGCTTATGTTTTCTTCAAGGTTCATGATGCATTGGGAAACATTTTTGTTATAACTTCTACACAGAATGCAATGCGAATTAGAAAAAACATTGAAGACATTGTAGAATACACAGTAGATGTTAATGATTTTGATTCATGGCAATTTGATAATTCATATACAATACGAGTGAATACGCAGAACACGAGTATTACATCAATGAAATTATGGTATCGGTTTGCTGGAGAGACTGAAAATACAACTGCGAATTGGACTATATACTCAAATTCGGTGAATGCCACACCCTTCGAATGGAATTTTAATCCAGAAGATGGAGAAGGATATTATCAGTTTTACGTTGAGATAACCACGGCTGAAGGATTAGTAAAAACAACCCCTGTTCAAACAGTTTTTGTCACATTATTTCCATTAAGTGAACTTATTGTCGCCTTAGTTGTAACTATTATTTTATTTGCGGTGTCAGGTCTTGTGATTAAAAAATATCGAGGTCATCAAAAGGAAAATACAATCTGATCATTTTTTTTAATCACGAGGATAATGGGAAAATAAGAGTTCCCGTAATTCATCAATTCCTTTGTTTGTAGTACATGAAACTGAAATATCATTTTCACTAGATTCATATAAGTCACTTTTGTTTTTTACAATGATAAATTCAGCTGATGAAAATTCTTTTTGCAAACGATGCAATAATTGTTGTTGTTGTGTCATTGTATACCCGCAACTTTCTGATGGATCAAAAAGAAATAAAACGATATCAGCAAGGTGGGCTAATGCTATAATTGCCACGCGTTCAATCTCATTTCGTTTTTCTAATGGTTGTTCAAGTAATCCCGGAGTGTCAATGAGTTGAAATTGTTCTGTAAAAAAATCTTTTTCTTGTTTCATATGGCCAACATGAATCGTTTTGGTTGTAAACGGATATTGAGCGATATGAGGTTTTGCTCTAGATAAACAAGAGAGAAGTGAAGATTTCCCTACATTTGGATATCCTGCAATAACAATAGTAGGTACATCTCTAACATCTGGAAGTTTTACAAGGAAATCACGGGCATCTCTAAGAACTTGTAAATCCTGATTGATTTGTTTTATAATACTTGTACATCGACCATGGATTTCACGTTGTTTTTGATGAATAAATTCCAAATCTGTAGACCATCGCAAGGATTTAATCTGAGATGATGCAATAGAGCTACAAGTGTCTTTAGCCCATTGTATTGCGCCTAATGAATGACGAATGGAATCTAAATTTAATGCATTATGGATCAACTCTTGGTAAAAAAGAGAAAGTTGATCTAATGAAGGAAATTGTTTAATGTAAGAATCTAAAATTGAAGTAATCGTATCTGTAAAAGATTCAGTACGGGCAATATATGTTTTTTTCTTCCGAAAATATTTTTTCGGATCCTGAATAGTTTTCTTACGTGCCCTTGAAAATGCACGATCAATGATTTCTTGACTAGTCGCAATTGGAGGGATTGGGTTAAACATACTATTTTTTCCTTTTAATTGATATACTACAAGGTAAATTAAGATATTGGTGAAACAAGAAAAAGAATTCTTTTATTCTCATTTTGATTGATAATTAAATTTGCTTAATAAAACTATCATCAAACGTTTATCGTTTCACCTTAAAATCTGAACATCCTACTGGTTTTTCTAATTCTTGAACTTTCACATCTTTTACATTTGCTAATGGTGATCCTTGATGACACCAATCAACTATTTTATCCACATTTTCAGCTTGTCCTTCAAATAAGGCTTCTACACGACCATCATTCATATTGCGAACCCAGCCATTTATTCCAAGTTTTTCAGCTTGCTCTCTAGTCGTTGCACGAAACCAAACTCCTTGGACTTTTCCCTTGATATATACATGAACCGTTTTTTGACTCATAATCATCGTCTCACAATTTACAATATACCATTATTAAGTGTTTATGGTTGAAATCGATTCATCGTTCGGGGAAACGGAATCGCATCCTTTATATTATCTAGATGGCAAAGCCATGCTACAACCCGTTCGACACCAAGTCCATAACCGGAATGAGGAACAGATCCGTACCTACGAAGATCAAAATACCATTCATAATTTTCTTCATTTTCACCTGTTTCACGCAGTCGTTGTTTCATATATTCAATGTCTTCACTTCGTTGAGATCCTCCTATGATTTCACCATATTCTTCAGGAGCAATCATATCGAAGCATAATGCCGTATTAGGCTTCTTAGGATCTTCTGGTTTGTAAAAAGCCATAATTTCTAATGGATAATTTGTTACAACTACAGGGGTATCAAAATATTCCATTAATTTGTTCTCTTCAATAGTACGTAGATCTTTACCCCAAGGCACTTTCATGTTAGCTTTCGTATCCAAGATATCTAATGCTTCATCGTAGGTGATTGTTGGATATTCTGAATTTGCCATGTGGGATAATTTTTCAATATCTTGACCTAGTACTTCTAATTCTTGTTTATTTTTATTTAATACTTGTTGAATAATGAACTGAACTTCCTGTTTAGCAATTTCAGTTAATTCAGATAATGTTATCCAAGCAGCTTCCATTTCAGCCATCCAAAATTCAGATAAATGACGAGATGTCTTAGATTTTTCAGCTCGAAAAGTAGGTCCCATATTGTAGACTTTTTCAAGAGAAAAAATAGCTGCTTCAGCATACAATTGCCAGGATTGTGAAAGATACGTTGTATCATCATAATATTTCACTTCAAAAAGCGTTGCTCCTCCTTCACATTGATTTGGTTGAAGAACTGGTGCATCAAATTCAATGTAATCTCGTTCTCTGAAAAACTCATGAATCGCTCCAACAATCGTAGAACGTATTTTTAGAACCGCATTTAGTTTCTGGGAGCGCAACCATAAATGCCTCTGATCAAGAAGAAATTCAGGACTTTGGTCTTCAACAATTGGGAAAGGTTCAGCAGAGTGAAGAACGTGGAAATCATCAACTCGTAATTCATATCCGCCTGGAGCTCTTTTATCAGCTGTTACTGTTCCTTTAACAATAACTGAGGACTCAATTAATGTTTTTTTTGCTTCTTCAAAATCATTATCTGGTAGATTTCCTCTTTTCACTGTTGCTTGTAAAATACCTGTTGCGTCTCGTAAAACAATGAATACAATATTACCACTACTTCGAGTTCGAAAGATCCATCCTCTTACTTTTACATGTTCATCTGTATGATTCCCATTAAGAATTTCATTTATTCGAGATAACCGAGTTTTACTCATAATTAACACCGCTTGATAAATAAGTAAGAAATCATCATTTTGTATCTGAAATACAGTTATGCTATAAAAAACACAAGGATACACATATATAAATAAAGTTATCTAAGAAAATAAAATTTTTTCTGCATAATCTGCAACTTTTTCACGATACTTCTTGTCCGTAATGATCATAACTTCCCAATCAGGTATAGAACGCATTCGAATAGCTTCAGCTACAGGAGTATATTCTTGTAAGGTCTTACTAATTTCACCATCAATGATTGGAATATTTGTTTGCTGAATACGCGGCTCTGCTTGATGAAGATCTGGACGAGGTATGTCAATGATAACATGGCCTTTAGGAATATCCAATGTATCTTCAAATTCAACTTCTTTTTCTCGACGAACTTGATTTTGCTCTAGGGATGTAATAACCTGTTTTTGATCTTCTGTACTCTGATAATTAGGTAAAACATATGCTTGCTTGAATAATTGACGATATTTTAAACAAGTGATTAATGTATGTTGAAATGTATCTTGTTGTTTTAAATACATGACTAATTCGGCATCAGTCATTGAAAAAAAGTTAAATGGATGTAATGAAGGAAGCATTTCTAAAGCTCGAGATAGCATAAGTTCTGCAATACGAACTGTTTTATGGTAATAAACAGAAGAATACATGAGAGCTCGTGCCATTAAAATATTTTCAATAACACCAACTCCTTTACGATTCAACCCTAATTGATTTTGATATATACGTACGGTTTGAACAAATCGCTGCGTATCAATCATTCCATAGGCTACACCAGTGTAATACGCATCTCTTAAAAGATAATCAAGTTGATCAACGTCTATGACACTGTTTAACACTTGAGTAAGATATGGCTTTGTTGTTTGATCGCCATGGATCATTGCAGACATTGTACTTGTGTCAATATGATAAGATTGAAGGATTTCAGAAACCATCTTGGTTGATTGTGAAAATTGTTTTTCGTCCTCCTGAAAAATACTGTATTCTCCAGTAATCAGTTTTTGAGTTAAATCAACGTGGTCAACATTTAATGAACTTCTCAGAATTGATTCAAGTGTATGAGAAAAAGGACCATGTCCAATATCATGCAGCAAAGCAGCACATTTCACTAACTGTTTTTCCTCTGAAGAAAGATTCAATGTATCTGCAATCTCTGAAGCCATATGAAAAGCTCCAAGAGAATGTTCTAAACGTGTATGATGCGCTCCAGGAAATACAAGATGAGCTAGACCGAGTTGTTTTATACTACTTAATCGCTGCAATTCAGGTGTGTCAAGTAATTCTAAAAACACCCCGTCAAATCGGATGTTTCCATGTATTGAATCTCTAATTATCTTGTATTCATTGATCATTAGAATCAAAGCACCTTAATCCATTAGTAAAGATATCGTAGGGAAACATAATTACTTTTCATATAAATGCTTTGAATGATGAAATCATCTATTTGGCGAAATAAAAAAAATGAAAAAAGAAGATTTGATCTAAACTTCTTGTAATAGGAATGGCCCTAAAGATTTCAATTTTTCCTCGTAGGATTCAGGATATAAGAACCGTTCAGTTTGTGTGATACTACTTAAAATAGAATTTCCATCCTGTGGAGTGAAACAAAAACCAATAATTTCATTTTCATCCTTTACATGAACAGAAGGTAAAACGGCTACAGTTTGATTTAAAATCCTGCCATAGTGTCCATGATCTCTACCAAATGAAAAAACAAGGTTCGCAGCTTTTTTCTGAGTGACAGATACACGAGGATTATCAATGAATTTTTGAATCGCTTCATCCTTAGTTATTTTATTATCGACTTTAAGGTCATACCAGATACTATGCATGTATTGAGTGTTTAATTTTAAAGCACTTGAGAACACATTTAGTTTCAAACCCATGGTTTCATACAGATGATAAACATCACGAGCATGATGAGTACCCATTGCTTCATCAGTGTGACTTCCGACTTCAGGTGAGGGAACATAACTTTTTACCTGACTGACATCATTTGCTCTTCGAATGCAAAGGAATTTCCCCTCTTTAAGATGATTTTTATTTTTTTCCATTGCTAATGTTTTAATGAGCACTGCAATATTATGCGTATTACAACTCACTATGTGAATAAATTTATCTTGTTTGGTAATTGCTTTATCATTAATACCAACTGCATACATTTTCCCAAAACCAAACTCAGATCCTTGGGCTAAAAATCCTTTCACCTTGTTTTTATATTTATTATAATATTTCTCCTTATTCATCAATCCAGTTCCTTTAGGAGTACAATCGATTACTACTGAAGACCGTTTAATTGCCTCCTCAGCTTCATAAGTGGGTTCAGTCCCAAGTTCTTGAAATTCCTTAATTTTTTGCTCGGCAACCGCTAACTCAGCACCCCTATTAATCAATCCTTTAATTTTTGGACGATCAATTTCTTTTGCGGTATGTTTGTAAAAAGTAATTTCATCAATTCCGAGCTCATCTTTTGCATCACAGAGCAACCCAATTAATGGTTCCCCAATGGTTCCGGTTCCCACAACATGAACGATTTTTTCATCTGTCATAATTTCACTCCTCCCCAGTCAGAGCAATTTGTAATCATCCCCCTGCTTTTAATTGTTACCCTCATTTTTTGAAAAATATTGATTCTTGAGGGAATGATTTAAAAAGGAGTAGCTAATTCACCCTTTTCATGGCATTACCATTAGACGTTTTACAAAAATCTGTGAATCAAAAATTACATCTTCTTCTTAAGGATGGACGAATAATCGAAGGGAAACTTTCAGGTTATGACGAATATATGAACATGGTTCTTGAAGATGTTGAGGAAGCATATGATGATACGAAACGGCGACTTGGCACTATCATTCTTCGCGGAAACAATGTGGTAAGTATCTCATTAAAATAAATGACTTTTTACCCTAAATTCCTTACAATATTTCCTTGGGAAATAATAATATTTTTCACTTGCTCCTCGTCATCTAGCAGTCTTTTTCCTTTAGAAAAGGAAAAAAATATTCAAATTAGGCGAAAAGCATTTATATGACTTTTTACTATGTGGTAAATGGAAGGAATCGGGCTGGTAGTTTTTTGTTAGAGTGCATCCCATCCCCTCCTAGTGAGGCCAGCCATCCTTCCTTTCTTCGCATATAATCTTAAAGAGTAAAAGACATTTTTTTAACGATTTTTCTAATTTGAAATTCCCCCATATTTTTTTCAACAAACATTTAAGTAGATTGTGAAAATATCAGGCTCGTGATTCTTATGGGGAGAACTATTAAGGCAACCAGAGGAAAAGAATTACGATGCAAGGGATGGAGACAGGAAGCGATTTTACGCATGTTAGAAAATAATCTTGAGAATGCAGAACTTCCTGATGATTTAATCGTTTATGGGGGAACTGGGAAAGCAGCACGAAACTGGGAAAGTTATGAAGCTATTGTTGAAATATTAAAAAATTTAGAAAATGATGAAACAATGGTTATTCAATCTGGTAAACCTGTTGCTGTGTTTAAAACCTGGGAAACATCACCTCGGGTAGTGATGGCGAATTCAAATATCGTCCCTCAATGGAGTCACTGGGATAAATTCAATGAACTTGATAAACTAGGCTTAATCATGTATGGACAGATGACCGCAGGATCATGGTGTTATATAGGCACCCAGGGTATCATTCAAGGAACATATGAAACATTTTCAGCTTTAGCAAATAAACATTTTAAAAGTGATTTAACCGGAAAAATTGTTCTTACCGGGGGAATGGGTGGAATGAGTGGAGCTCAACCATTATCTGTAAAAATGGCAGGGGGTGTGTGCCTTGATGTTGAGTGTGATGAGCAGCGTATTGATCGACGAATTAAAGCTGGTTTCTGTGATAAAAAAATGTTTGATTTGGATGATGCAGTAGAACTTGCAGAAAAAGCAAGAGCAGATAGGACACCATTATCGATAGGTGTTGTGAATAATTGTGCTGATACTCATCCTTATTTAGTTAAACAAAGTTTTAAACCAGATGTGGTAACGGATCAAACATCCGCTCACGATGAATTAAATGGGTATGTCCCTGCTGGTTTTTTTGCCAATAATTTAGATGAAGCAATAGAATTACGAAAGAATAATCCTGGAAAATATAAAGAGCATGCGTTGCAGAGTATGAAATACCATTGCAAAGCTATTATAGAATTCCAAAAAAACGGATCGATTGCATTTGATTACGGAAATAATTTACGTGGTCAAGCTGAAAAAGCAGGTCTCTCTAATGCATTTGAATATCCTGGTTTTGTTCCAGCATATGTTCGACCCTTACTTGCAGTTGGAAGAGGTCCGTTCCGTTGGCTAGCGATATCTGGTGATCCAGAGGATATTATAAAAACAGATAATGTCGTTTTAGAAATGTTTCCAGATGACACCGTTCTTTTGAATTGGATTAAGCTAGCTAAAGAATATTTACCATGGGAAGGGCTTCCAGCAAGGGTATGTTGGCTTGGTTATGGTGATCGAAAAAAATTTGCATTAGCAATTAATGATATGGTTAGAAATGAAGAAATCGGTCCGATTGCAATTACTCGCGATCATCTAGATACGGGTAGTGTTGCCTCGCCTTACCGGGAAACTGAAGGAATGAAAGATGGAAGTGATACAGTCGCAGATTGGCCTTTGTTAAATGCTTTATTAAATACGGCAGCTGGTGCAGATAATGTCCAAATTCACAATGGAGGAGGTGTCGGTATTGGTCTTTCCACACATGCAGGTATGGTAGTGGTCTGTGATGGGAGTAAAACAAGTGATGAGCGAATAAAACGAGTATTTACAACCGATCCGGGCATGGGGGTGATTCGTCACGCTGATGCAGGATATAAAGAGTCAATAAATTTAGTTCAACGATCTGATCTGCGCTCTCCTTTATTGAAAAATAAGAAAAAAACATTGGATGAATAGATATGATCACACTGACGGGGTCATCATTGACCATCGAAGATGTTGTTGCATGTGCTCGGGATTTTGAAAGGGTAAACATATCTATTGAATCAAATGAAGCTATGATAAAATCTCAAAAGCTAGTGATGGATTTACTTCATTCAAAAAAAATTGTTTATGGGGTCAACACTGGTTTCGGAAGTCTTTCTACAGAAAAAATTGATAAACAGGATGTCGAAAGATTACAAGTGAATTTATTACGTAGTCATAGTTGTGGAGTTGGCGACCTATTATCAATTGATATAGTAAGAGCAATGATGATTCTTCGAGCGAACTCACTTGCGAAGGGTTTTTCAGGTATTCGACCCTGTGTTGTTCAGCTTCTTTTGGATATGTTAAATCATAAGATTCATCCGATTGTACCTAGGATGGGATCTATCGGTGCAAGTGGAGATTTAGTTCCTCTTGCTCATATTGGTTTATGTTTAATAGGAGAAGGAGAGGTAATTTTTCAACAAACGAAAATGCCGGCAAAGCAAGCATTTGAAAAAACGGGGTTAACACCAGTATCTCTGCAAGCAAAAGAAGGATTAGCCTTAATTAATGGAACCCAATTGATGAGTGCACTTGGAAGTTTATTTGTTTCAGATGCAGAGTCAATACTAAAACACGCTCAAATCGCTGGTTCACTCAGTTTAGAAGCATTACGAGGCACGAATCAAGCGTTCAGAAAAGAAATATCTCAATTACGACCACATACTGGGCAAATCCAGTGTGCAGATAATCTCTGGCGGTTAACTGAAGATAGCCGTATTCATGACTCTCATAAAAATTGTGAGAAAGTTCAAGATGCATACACCCTTCGTTGTATGCCACAAGTTTTTGGTGCATCAAAAGATGTATTCACCTATGTAAAACATGTTATTGAAACAGAAATTAACTCAGTGACGGATAATCCCTTAGTATTTCCTGAATTATCAGAAAGTATTTCTGGAGGGAATTTCCATGGTCAACCATTAGCATTTGCATTGGATTTTCTTGCAATAAGTTTAGCTGAAATAGGTAATTTCAGTGAACGGCGAATTGCTCGATTAGTTGATAAACATCATTCTGATTTACCAGCATTTTTGACAAAATATCATGGTCTTCACTCAGGGTTAATGCTTCCGCAATATGTTGCAGCCTCATTGGTTAACGAGAATAAAACACTCTGTCATCCCAACAGTGTTGACTCTATTTCCTCTTCTGCAAATAAAGAAGATCATGTGAGCATGGGAGCAAATGCTGGATTAAAATTAATTAAGATTACTGAAAATGTACGAAACATCTTAGCTATTGAATTTTTAACAAGTGCTCAAGGATTAGAATTTCTAAAACCATTAACTCCTGCCAAAGCACTACAACCAGCATTAGAAGTAATAAGGAATCAGGTGTCTTTTGTTGATGAAGATCGATCATTACATTCAGATATAAAAAAACTTTCAACCCTTATCAAAAAAGAAACTATTCTTACTAATGTTGAATCAGTTATTGGTTCTTTAAACTAACTTTTTTTCCGAAAAAAACTAATAACCCTTTCTTTTTCGGTAAGTGTAATGAATTTTACATCAAATGCTTGTGAAACGATAAATCAATTCTTAGCACAACTCGGAATTTCAAATCCGCTAATTGGTCAAATCGTAATAAGCACAATTTATTTTTTCTTAGCGATTTTTATTGGTTTAATTGTGTATCGTATTTTTGAACGATACTTCACCCAATGGGCAAAAAAAACAAGGACTACTTTGGATGATGAAATCCTTGCAAATATTAAGCTTCCTGTTTATTTAGTTGTTATTGTTGTTGGTTTATACTATGCATTGACTCCATTAAGCATTTTAGAACCATTTTTATTTCAGATAAGACTTATATTTTCAATTGTTGAGATTTTACTTGTCTCTTTTGCTGTAACCCGTATTATTAATGTATTAGTTGCTTGGTATGCGGAAAAAAAGAGAGAGCGAGAAAAGGATGTGAGCGAGCATATTCTTTTTTTATTGAAAAGGTTACTTCATATTGTAGTTTATATTTTCGCATTTATATTTGTTCTTTGGGCATTTGGGATTAATCTTTCAGGTGCTATAGTTGGTCTTGGAGTTGGAGGTATAGCTATTGCCTTTGCTCTTCAAAATGTTTTAAGTGACTTGTTTAGTGCTTTCACTATTTATTTTGACCGTCCTTTTGAAATTGGAGATTTTGTGATTATTGGTTCTGATATGGGGACAGTTAAAAAAATTGGGATGGTTTCAACCAGAATTCAAACCTTGCAAGGGGAGGAACTTGTTGTTTCAAATCAGGAATTGATTTCAACAAGAATTCGTAATTTTAAACAAATGGAAAAGCGAAGAATTGTATTTGGTTTAGGTGTAATTTATGGGACTCCCTTATCCAAATTAGAAAAAATACCTGATATGTTAAAAGAAATAATCAATAGTGTTGATTTGACAGATGTTGATCGCGTTCACTTTAAGGAATATGGTAATTTCAGTTTGAATTTTGAAGTTGTTTATTATATACGCTCAAAGGATTATGCAGTGTATATGGATATTCAACAGGAAATTAATTTTAAAATTAAAGAAGCATTTGAAAAAGAAGGAATTGAAATGGCGTTTCCAACACAAACATTATTTCTTAAAAATGAAAACGCCTAATTTTTTTTCATTTATTTTTTCTATATTATTTAGGCTGGCAACTAAGGTGATGTAAGATTTATTAAATAAGATTTTAAAATATGTTGAGTTGCAGCCATTGATAACATGACAATGATGATAAATAATACTGAACTAGAATTCCATTGATTGATAACTAATCCTAACGCTATGCCTGCTGCTGGTGCATGTTCTGTGTTTGTTATGGTCATAAGAAATATTGATAAACCCACTGCAATAGCAGCAAAAAAGATAGAAACTTCGTTAGTTTTAATTAAAGAAAATATTGAATTATTGGTGTAAATTATACTACCAAAATAATTGCATATAATACCCATGCTAATACCAATAGTGTAGCCTCCAATTAACCGTTTTGGTGAGGAGGAATATGATTTTGGCATTGTAAAAATAATAAATGAAGTTGCTCCAAGAGACGCAATGATTGCTGTTTCTGTTATTACGTCTAGAAATAATAGTGCTATGAGGAGGATGATTGTCGCAATTAGACATTGGAATATGTACTTTGAAAGGTTCTTTCCTACTTTTTCATCTATGACTCTCATCGTTCACTATTGAATTACATTGATACTATAAAATGAGTGTTTAGTATTATCAGAAGTATTGCTATTTAAATAATAATTATCTATATAGCCGATTGCTTGACCTTTACTTTTTTCCATTATTTTATTTCCTACAACTATTTTCTTAAAGTTCATTAATAAAATTATATCATATATTTTATAACAAATATATTAATATATCACTATTATAAATAATATTATTATCATTTCTGTTATCAAATTTTCCATCCATTCACGGCTCTTTAAAGAAAGAATCTATAATCTCACCTTTTGCTTTAGCGGCATTATATCCTAAGCTAATATTTTCTTTAACTGTTCCCCAATCAAAATCAAGAACATGATCAGAAGTAAAACCCGTGGGTAAATAATAATCGCCATGCTCTTCTTCTAATAAATCAATCATATCTTCTCCCTTTGCATCAAGAAGAGTGCGATATAGAATACGTGCATACTGCATTTTATTTTTAAACGAATAATCCCTTTTTTGAGTCAAATTAAAAGGTGAAATAGCAAAAATTTTTACATTTTCACGGCCATTTTGTAATGCCGCCTTAATCGGATATCCTTCACAAACACCACCATCCACAAAACAATGCTTAATCCCATTTTTACCCTTTAGCCACACAGGTTCGAATATGCCTGGTATAGCAATAGATGCAGTGATGGCAGTTGAAAGACTCATGTCCACATCCTTTGGAATGTATTTCCTTTTTCCATCATTAAGATCTGTTACAACACATTGAAATTTAGTTTCAGTGAAACTATCCCAATTGATATCAAAATCATTAAATATTTTATCTAGCAAACGTTGAATTTTTTGTATTCGTACAAGCCCCCAATAGAACAAAAAATCAGCCATCCAAATTAAAGGGGCAACACGAAACTCTTTCCATGGTTTATATTTTTTAAATGTTTTTTCCATATCTGAACTCGATATACCTGCAGCCATAAAACAACCAAATAAAGCACCACCACTCGTTCCAACGATATAATCAGGACGATATTGTTTTTCATCAAACACATATTTCCAAAAACCAATATATGATGTAGTATGAGCTCCACCACCAGAACACGCTAAAATTTTTTCCCGTTGTTTATTAGTTTTAATCATTTTCTTCAAACTATT
Source organism: uncultured Thermoplasmatales archaeon (assembly GCA_964581795.1). Lineage (GTDB taxonomy): Archaea > Thermoplasmatota > E2 > DHVEG-1 > DHVEG-1 > EX4572-165. Next base: position 25,563 of record CAZOPW010000002.1, read on the forward strand.
GAATACAATACTTGTTTTTTAAATTTTTAAAAAAATTTGATTTTTTTTTAATTTCATATTCATGCTTAAAACAATCAAGCATAATTTATATACTTCCTTTCTCTATGTCCATCCTAATGGATATTGCATATATACTTTCAATTTTTGTTGGAGTTTTAGCGATTGTAAATCCTTTTGGAAATATATCGTTCTTCACCTCTCTAACACAAGGGTTTTCTTTAGAAGAAAAAAGAAGAGTTATATCAAAAGCAATAATTGCAGCAACGACAACACTCATTGTATTTGGTCTTCTCGGATCATATATTTTCCGTTTATTTAGTATCACCATTCCTGCGTTTCGCATCGCAGGTGGACTACTCCTATTTAGAGTTGCTTTTAGTATGCTTTATGGTTCAACACCTGGTACTAAATCAACGGTGCAAGAAAAAGCCGAGTCATTAGAACGGGAAATGGTAGGGGTGATCCCACTTGCGATACCCATGCTTGCGGGTCCAGGAGCAATTTCAACTGTAATGCTTTATGTTTCAGAAGGAAGTTTACTTGATTTACTTATCGTCATTGTTTCAATCTTCTTAACAATGATTATAACATATACTCTCCTGCGTAACGCGGATAAAATATTTGGAAGAATTGGAAGAGTTGGGTCATTAGCTATATCGCGAATAATGGGTCTAATTCTTGCAGCTGTCGCAGTTCAATTCTTGATAAACGGAATACATGATATTGCATTAAAATGGATAACTGAATTTTCAAATTTAACGATAAATAATATTATAACCATTTTCTTTTTTTGAAATAAAAAAGCATGATTAAACTAATGGTTAACATGATTACTAACGCAAAAGGATAACCCCAGAACCAGTTAAGTTCAGGCATATTAAAAGGAGAAACAGTTGGATTAAAATTCATACCATAAATACCTGCAATAAATGTTAATGGAATAAAAATTGATGCAAAGATGGTTAAAACTTTCATCACTTCATTCATTTTGTTACTGACACTTGACATATAAATATCAAGCATCCCAGATATCATATCTCGGTAGCTTTCTATAGTATCAATTACCTGAATAGTATGATCATATACATCCTTTAAAAAGATAATAATATCCTCAGATATCAAGGCCGTTTCTTCTCTGAGTAATCCATTGAGTAACTCCCGTGTAGGCCAAATAGCTTTTCGAAGAAAAATCATGTCAGCTTTCAATCGATGAATCTGTTGTAGTAGTTTTGGAGTTGGTTGTTCAATTAGCAACTCTTCTGTATCCTCTATTATTTCACCTATTGATTCAAGTATGACAAAATAATGATCAATAATGGCATCAATCAAAACATAAGCTAAATAATCAGCATTCATTTTTCTGATACGGCCTTTACCAGATCGAAGTCTACCTCTTATCTGATCAAAAATGTCACCAGTTTTTTCTTGAAATGAAATTACCATGTTTTTCAATAAAATGATACTAATTTGCTCCGCTTGGATTTCATTATCATTATCGCGATAAAGCATTTTTAGGACAAAATAAAGATAATTATCAAAATCTTCAAATTTTGGTCGTTGTCCGGTATTCATTATATCCTCAAGAACAAGAGGATGTATATTAAATTCCGAACCTATTTTCTGGATAAGAGTAGCATCATGGACTCCATCGATATTAATCCATGATATTGAGTTAGAATCTAGAAATGAAAAACATTCTTCGATGTCCTTACAAGTATGTTCCTTGATATGATTCTCATCGTAATTAAAAATTGTAATTCGAATAGGTCCAACTCGTTCCTTTCCTACATGAACCAGGGATCCAGGAGGAAGACCGAGCGTTTTATTACGTTTTTTAACAATTTTTGAAATACTATTCACCACAATAAACACGTATCATTTACGTGACAAAAAATATATTATGAAATAAATATGATTTTCTATTTAATCAACAAATGAAATATTCATAAAACGAACTAATCAACCATAGTGACCTTAACTGTTTTGTTAATATCAATAATAGCTCCACGACCACGTTTTCCCATGCTACAATTTACGATAACTGTTTGTTCATGTTGTGTAAAGCCGGGTTTTTCATGAATGTGCCCGCAAATCACCAGGAGTGGATGAAAGGTATCAACTATTTTTCGAATTGGTTTGCTCCCTGCATGTTTTCCAAGAAATACGGTATCCTGAAAACCATATGGGGGAACATGGGTGATGAGAACATCGACTTGTTCTAAATACGACCGAAGAGTTTCGTTAGTGAAAAACAAATCTGTTTCTGCATCATCCACACCATTAACTCCAGTAAACGTTAATCCATCAATCTGAGTTTGTTTTTTATGAATATTGACTGCTTTCGTTTTTTTAATTCCCTCCCAAACATCTGCAGTATCAATATTGCCTGGAAGGGTATACACGGGATTGGGAAACTGGTTTAGAATGATAATAGCTGCATCGGCAGGACCAAATTGAGTTATATCACCAGCAATAACAATAACATCTGGTTGATGTTCTTTTATCGCTGCAAGCGCTTGGTTAACGCGATGTTGTGCTCCATGAATATCTGCTGTTGCGTATATTTTCATTCATATCGCCATGATTAATTTAATAGATCCTTAGAATATGAATCAATAATTCCCAGTTCAATACACTTTTTTAAGATAATTAAATTGTTCTTCAAATATTTCAGCTTGTTTTTGAATAATGATTTCTGCACCGTTAATATCCATGTCTTCAACTTGATGAGCGTAACTAACAAATCGTCCTAACCATAATGTTTTAAGGGTATCTAGTAAAGTATATTTATCTGCATCACTTTCCAAATTCTTATAAGATGCAGCATATTGGTAAACAATTTTTGCCCAAAGTAACGCGTCAAATTTTTCTTTATCATTAACTACATGATCGACCTGTGCAATTAATTCTTCTGGAAGGTAATTTTTCATATATTCCTTATTTGAAATGAATTCTTGTTGGAAAGATTTATTCATTTCATCAATGTTAATATTAACTGGAATTGGATGTTGACTGAAGCACTCACGATGATGTTTTGGTTGCCAACGGGATGGTTTTTTCTTCCAGTAGTGTTCATAGTATTTCGCTAGTTCAAACATACTCCCGGTTACTTTTCGAAACATTGGAATAAGAAATTTCTCTGGTTCTAAATAATGAGTTGTGGATTCATGAATTTTTAATGAAAATAATCCTTCTTTAACGTAATATCCTTCAGCTGCTGCTGCGGTAACAATAAAAATATCAATGCCAAAATCAGGGGGAAGTAATGGATGATTCCGCAACATCTCATACAGATGTTTTGATAATGCAAATTCTCCCGCGATTGGTTGTCTGATATCTATTCCATAAAGTGATCTCGTAAATGGATATACTAGATTATTCGTAATTACTCCATCGTTTTTATCTCGAATGTAATATGGAACAGTTAGATCTGCACGACCATACACTACAGGATTTGCAATAGTTTGAATCCAACTAGGTTGGATACTTAATAAGTCTCCATCCATAAGGACAACACATTTTGCTTGCGCTTCATGAGCTATTTCAAAAATCGTCATCACTCCAGATCCTTTTCCACCGGGGACAAGATCATCGGTTACAATAGTGTGAATCGATTTATATGGTTGAAATAAGTTAATAGCCTCTTCTGTGTTATCACTGGAAGGTGCTTTAGAAACAACGATTGCTAAATTATAATCTGGAAAATGACGATATAATCCTTCATTTATCTTATTGAGAACACTTAATACAGTGGATTCAACGTTTTTACAAAGGACACCGACCATGATGTCGATTGGCCCTATTTCATGGCATTTATCAATTATTTCTGAGTCTAAATTTAATCCATTGTTCCATTCTTGATTCATAGATAGCTCTTCTCCTATTTTATCTCCATTATACTTTTCAACAGATCCTTTACTTTTCATTATCAATAATGACAACATCTAAAAGCTGTTCACGAATTTTTTTCCGAGCAGAAATGGTACGTAACCAATCAGGTATACGTGAGCCAACTGGATGATTTAAATAATGATTACCTGAAACTGTAATTTGTTTACTAAACTGCTCCACCATATTCTCTTCGATATGGCGATCATATTTTAAATTATTAAAGTGAGCATCAGCATGATATTTTCGTATTGCGTCCTGAGCATATCTTTGATATAAAACACGCAAAGACCGAATAAAATCCTGAGATATGTTCAATTGATCTTCTTCGATGAGAACACGTAAAAGGGTTTCAAGTATATCTCCAGTCATTTTCACTAAACCTTGATCTTCATCTCCAATTTTTTGATGTTTATGATCATAAAACCCTAAATCTGTTTGACAAATCCGTTTTGTAATAACGTTTCTATACATCTCAGCCATAACACCAATTTCAATACCCCAATTACCTGGTATATCGACATCTCGAGCTAAATCACTAGTTAAAGCAAACTCACCAGATAATGGATATCGGAATGATTGTAAGAATTTGACAAATTCAACTTGTGCACTATGCTGTTCTTCAAGTGCCTCTAATAATGGATGGAGAAATAACCGGACTACTCGACCATACATTATTCCTTTCTCGGTATTAACTCGCGCATAATATCCTTTATTAAATTTAAAATCCAATTCTGGTTCAACAATTGGATAAACTAATTTAGTTGGAATTGTTTCATCATATAACATAATATCTGCATCATGTAACGCAACAGCATATGATCGTAATGCTGCGATTCCAAGAGCAAGCCAAACATCCCGGCCCTTACCACGATATTTTAGTAAATCTATTCCTTCTGATTTTAAACCTTGAAGCAATCGTTCAATTTTTGGTCCATTACACCACATAATTAAATGAGGTACTTCTAAATCTGAAAAAAAACGTTTTACATGAGCAAATTCCTTTTCGTTTTGTGCAGCGAGTGGGATAATGATTTCTCTTAAATATGTGCATTTGTTCAATCCTTTTTTTATAGTTCCTAAAGCATCTCCATTGATTTCTCTGTATAGCATTGGCATAACAACGGATACGGGGCGCTCAACAACACTGTCACTGACCGTCTTCATTAATTCTTTTTTTCCAACATTAAACTCGTGAAGTGTTGCAATTTTTTCCTGTTTTAAATCCATCTTTTTTTCACCACTCTTAGAATTATATTTCGCCATCACTAGGAACGTAATTTTTCACAGGATTAGAGCCCGTAATAATGTTGATTCTGATAACTGTTATGGTGTTATTCTACATGTATTGTAGCCAGTGAGAATTATAAGATGCACCAATATGTCTGCACCATTGGTTATTAACAAATAATAGTTCCCAATCCATGACTTCCGTTCTCAACATTGTAAATATGCTGCTTATTATTAATATTTTTTAACAGATGAAATGGCTAGTAATTTAGAATCTAAAATTGAATAATACTTTTTTCCAAAATCAAATATACCCCTATTTTATTTCAGCTGAGTATATGCCAGTTGTAACTTTCGATTATCAAGATTATATTCATTTGCTTGGAGAAGAGATTTCAAAAGAAGATCTTATAAAAAGATTGCCGATGATCGGAGCTGATTTCGATAAGGTTGAAGATGATGAGATCAGCATTGAGTTCTTTCCAAATAGACCAGATTTATCATCAGTTGAAGGAATCGTTCGTGCTTCAAGATCATTTTTTGATTATCAACCTGGATTGACCCACTATAAAATTGAAAGATCAGATTTAAAAATGCATGTTGATCCCTCTGTCAAACAAGTTCGACCGTTTGTTCGTTGTGCATTAGTAAAAAATGTTACCATGACCGATGAATTAATTACGTCGTTAATGCAATTGCAGGAAAAACTTCATTTTGGGATTGGTAGAAATAGAAAAAAAGTTGCAATTGGGGTTCATAATGCTGAACCGATTCAACCACCTTTCACGTACAAGGCTGTTAAACCAAACGCATATCAATTTGTTCCTCTAGGAAAAGTAGAATCCATGACTCTTTCAAAAATTCTAACTTCCCATGATAAAGGAAAAACGTATGCTTCATTACTTGAAGGTTGTGAAAAGTATCCTTTGATTGTTGATGATAATGATAATGTTCTTTCATTTCCTCCGATTATCAATGGTATACTGACTGAAGTGACTCCGTTTACAACTGATTTATTTATCGATGTTACTGGAAATGACTTACAGGCCATTCATCATGCATTAAGTATTGTAGTCACCGCACTTGCGGAAAGAGGAGGAAACATCTATTCTACACAGATCATTGATGGAGATGAATCAATAGTAAGTCCTGATTTATCATTGAAAAAACGTTTTTTATCAGTTAAATCTGTTACTGATGTTCTTGGATTAAATTTGTCCTCTGAGGATATTATAATATATTTGGGGAAAATGGGGTATGACTCTGAAATCATCGATGATCAACAGATCCGTGTTTTTATTCCCTCATGGCGAGCTGATATCCTACACGAAATCGATTTAGTTGAAGATGTGGCAGTTGGGTATGGATATGATAATATCAAAAAGGATTTGCCTCATTCATTTAGCTTCGGACAACCGTTGGTTCATAAAGAACATATTCAAAAACTAAGAACGATTTTGATTGGTTTGGGGTTTACTGAAGTTACAACGTTTCCCCTTTCAAATGAACATGATGAATTTGAAAAAATTGGAAAACCTATCAATCAACATGTGGAAATACAAAATCCAATCGGAGAGGATTATACCTGCTTAAGGATTGGACTTATTCCATCTCTTCTTCGTATGCTATCGGACAATAAACATCATCCTTTACCTCAACAAATTTTTGAATTAGGGATTGTAACTAAAAATTCATTTGAAAACACTTATTATCTTTCAGGGTTGAAAAGTAGTGCATCAGCAAATTTCACAGATTGTAAGTCAATAGTTGAAGCGATTCTCAGAGATAGTGGGATATCCTATGATATAAAGGAATTTATTCATCCAGCATTCGTTGAAGGCCGATGTGCTGAACTTCGAAGTGGAAATGATAAACATCTTGGATATTTCGGCGAATTACATCCAAAAACTATATCCGCGTTTTCTTTAGAACATCCCGTTATTGCCTTCGAATTTCAGGCAGAAGCACTTTTTGATCATATCATGAATCGAAATTAATAAATAAGAGTTAAGATAAAGGACCTATTTTTTCTTCGACGACTTTTAAGATTTCTTTTGATTTTACAAGATCTTTCATTGTCGTATGATCCGGATAAAGTGGTCGGTCCACATCCAAGAATTTAACGTGTTTTCGAATTACTTCTTTAGCAGTTTGCACTCCATCACCCGGTTTATAGTCTCTAAAATCAAGAGCTTGTGCGGCAGCCATTAGCTCAATACCTAAAATACCATACGCATTATCAAGGATTTGCATATTTTTTATAGCTGTGTTCATACCCATGGAAACAAAATCTTCTTGATCGGCAGCAGCAGGAATTGATTGAATGGAAGCAGGGGTAGATAGAATTCTTTGTTCAACAATTTGCATATCAGCAGTATATTGGCTTAGCATTAATCCTGAAAACATACCAGCACCTTTTGTGAGAAAAGCAGGAAGACCTTCACTTAAAGCTGGATTGTTTAACCGGTTTAAACGACGTTCCGACATAACACTGACCATGGTAATCGCGGCACCAGCCATATCCATAGGAAGGGAAACAGGAGTTCCTTGAAAATTTGCACCAGAAAGCTGAAGATCTTCATCAGGGAAAAATACGGGATTGTCTCCAACACCATTCAATTCAATTTCAACTTGTGATCGTGCATAATCAAGAGCATCACGAGCTGCTCCAATCACCTGAGGAGATGACCGCATAGAATAAGCATCTTGAACTTTTGTTTTTATCTTGCCGTTTTTCAAATCCCCGTTTTTAACGAGTTTATTGATATTTTCAGATGATGCAATCGCACCATGAAATCCGCGTGCTTTATGCAATTTTGTTGTATATGGTTTCATGTTTGCTTTTAATGCTTCTAAGCTCATTGCAGCAGCGATTTCTGCTTGTTTTATCCAAGCATAAGCGTCATAAAGAAATATTGCACTCATAGCAGTGAGAAGATTTGATCCGTTTATTATTGCTAATCCATCCCTTGCTTTCAACCCGGGTATAGGAACATTTGCTTTTTCCATAGCTTGTTTACCTGGTAATAATTCGTTTTTATAGTATGCTTTTCCCTCTCCTAATAAAACAAGAGCTATTTGGGACATTGGAGCTAAGTCCCCACAAGCTCCAACACTTCCTTTTTGACAAACAAAAGGTGTCACTTTTTTATTGAGCATTTTCAGAAGAGTTTCTGTGATCATAGGTCTACAGCCAGATTGACCATGAGCATGCACATTTATTCTGCCTACCATTGCTCCTCTAACATATTCAATGGGTGCAGGTTCTCCAATACCCGCAGAGTGGTTATATATTAAATATTTCTGAAATTGTTTCACTTGTTCATCATTAAGAACAACTTCTGAAAATTCTCCAATTCCAGTGTTAACGCCATACATGATTTCATGTGCATCGATTTTTTTTTCAAGCATTGCTCTGCATTTTTCAATTCGTTTAATAGCATTAGAATCAAGTTTTATTTTTTCATGATGCCGTGCTACTCGGACTATTTGTTCTATTGTGAGATCTGAGCCAGTTATCGTAATGGTCATAGTAGAATTTCTCCCCTTCAAATCATCTGTTTTTTAAATATGTAAATCAGGTAACTTGTTTTCATGTATTAATGTTATTGAAAAAACATTGTCTTCGAGTGCAAAGCTTTTTTATGCATACGCTTAGATTCCTGGATAGTTTTCATGAAACCTGTGTGTAGCAAATGTCAGAAACCCGCTGTTTCATTCATTCGATATAATGGCACTCATTTATGCAATGATCATTTTTCAGCATATGTAGAAAAAAGAGTGAAAAAAACGATAAAAAAACAAGGAAAAACACCTCATAACGCTAAGATTGGTGTTGCAGTATCTGGTGGAAAAGATAGTTTGGTAACATTATGGTTGTTGCATCAAATTTTTAGAAAACGTCCAGATGTGGAAGTAATTGCTATAACTGTGAATGAGGGAATTCAGGGATATCGGAATAAAAGTATAGAAAAGGTAAAGAAAGCATGTGCAGAATGGGATATTTCCTATTATGAAATCGATTTTAATGACATTTTTTCTTGGGGGATGGATGATATTGAACGGGTAAATACTTCTCCACTTGGTGCTTGTAGTTTTTGTGGTGTATTCAGACGGTTTTCTTTGAATACTAAAGCAAAAGAATTAAAAGTCGATCGGTTAGCAACGGGCCATAACCTTGATGATAATGCTCAATCGGTTTTAATGAACTTTGTGAATGCTGATATGAAAAAACTTGCTCGTCTTGGGCCTCATACTCATGTGCAGCCGGGTCTCATACCTCGAATGATGCCACTTCGCTGGATTCCAGAAAAGGAAAATGCAATTTATGCATTAACTCATCAAATTGATTTTTATGAGAGTATGTGTCCATATTCAACAAATGCTTTGAGAGGGACGTTTAAGGAGATATTATATAAGCTTGAATCAAAGAATCCAGGGACTCGTCATAGTATTCTTCATAGTTTTGATGCGATGAAAGATTCATTACGAAAAAAGTTTCCACCTGTGAAATTAAGTAAGTGTAGTGAATGTAGGGAGCCAACAACGCAGAAAAGATGTCAAACTTGCCAATTAAAAGAAAAGGTCAATACAATGATGATAGAAAATAATCATTGACTTATTCAGCACAACCTTTAATCATTTTTATGTAAGGAAAATATTTAAATAATAATATTATATTTTTAACTGGTGGAGAATGGGGGAAGAATAATTTTTATCTCTCTCCTCACCACCACCCTCACAACAATTCCTCATTCTCCTTTTACAAAATATATTAAAATTTTGTTTCATTACCTGTAACAATTGTTATTGTAATCTTTATATACTAATTCACTATATTATTATTGAAAGGGAAGGCAGTTTAAGGAGGCAGATTAAAGAGGGAGGGGGGACCCTTTCATCTTTATTTAACATTAAATTGCCAATAATATACTATAATCATAATAGGCAAATGATCTTATTTATTTTTAATTTCAACTATATTAAATCCAAGCTAAAGTAAATAAAAGAGAGTGAGAAACGTATTTTCTAACACTAGTTAATATAAAAAATTGAAAACAATTAATGGAATCGACTGGTCGCGTTGAATATACTACACTTCATAAATGATCAAAAACTTAAAAATCAGAGAATAATTTTATAAATGGATATATAATTACACTCATTGGGTCGATGGATGCAGAAAGATGAACTCATTCAACTGCACGCGTTCTTACTCCACATCCGAAATTGTTTGGAAGAAGAAATACAACCAATTGATAATCATTGTTTCTCAGAGTATGAAGAATTAAAGGTACAACCTCAACAACTCTTTAAACCAAAAAAAGATCAACAACAGGCAGTCTTTGAACTTTGTAAGGGAATATCAAAACTTCTTGATATCAATGGACCATTCAAATAAAAAAAAAGAAATATAAGAGTACTTTTATAAGAACTCTTCCAACTCTCCAACATGAGGATTATTTATTCCACAACGTTTTACTGGAAAGATGTTTTCTAAAAGTTGAGTTTCAGCGATAAATGGTTTATACATTTTTACAAGTTCGCTTTCAAATTTTTTTGCATGTGGTAAATCATTTGCTGTAAAACAGATTAACCAATCAAAAATGCCGTGCATATAATAACTTGATCCAATCATGATGTCAAGTTCATCAGCTTTTTTATCAATTTCCCGGGAGATAATCTTTTTTGCAAGTTTATCCAATGGAGTATTTGCTTTTTTAATTAACAGAACATATTCATTCATATTGATTTTTTCAAAATCAGTAACAGCATGATATCCCCAGATTGTCTCATTGTCCTCAAGTTTCTTCATGATTCTACGTACTTTTGGACCAGAAAAACCACACCGTTTTGCTAAATCATCAATACTTTCCTTTGCATAGGCCTGAAGGATTCTTATTACTTTATTTTCATCTTTCTTTACCTGTTTTCGACTTCTCTTTGCCATTGTCATCACATCTTCATATAATTTTAAAGTCAAGGTATCTGGTTTTCTCCCATGATAGTGAATGATTCATATAAATGTTTTCCACGTCTTTTGTCTAAATCTTAAGAATATCGGTCAATATTATCATAAAATAATGGAAAAAAAGTAAAATAATATGGCTCTTCTCCGATTTTAGGTAGTATAATGTACCGCAGTTGAATTCGTTCAATAGGGTAAAAGAATGAAAACAACGCGGTACACATATAGTAAGCTATTCAAGCATATTTATACGTTTAGAGGCTTTAGACACACAACCATCAATCATCAGAACAATAAGGTTTACATCCATCTTACAAGAACCTGGAAAAAAGGTATATGCCGGAACTGTGGAAAACGAACGACCATTCTTACAGAATATCATCAGAGAACAATTCGTGATCTTAATCTGGGACCATTGACCTGTTATCTTACATTCAACGAACATAAACTGTATTGTTCCTGTGGATATCGTGGTTTTGAAACTATATTTTTCTGTCGACCCTTTGCCCGTTGCACAATACGATATGAAAAATACATCGTTCGACTCACGGAACGAATGACCATATCAGATGTAAGCTTGATATCTGATTTGAATTGGAAAACCGTCAAAGATATTGATAAGTACTACATAAAAAAAAGACTCATTGGAATAAAGGATATCACTCCAAGAAGACTTGGAATTGATGAGGTAGCCTATGAGAAAGGCCATAAGTATCTGACTGTTGTAAGGGATTTGGATTTAAATCAGGTTATCTGGATAGGTGTAAATAGAAAAAGGCAGACCTTGGATTCTTTTTTCACAATACTTGGGAAAGAGAAACAACGGTTAATAACCGTTGTAGTACTCGATATGTGGGATCCCTATATTACATCAATTCATCAGTTTTGTCCCACTGCAGATATTGTGTTTGACAAGTTTCATATTATCAAGAAGATCAATGACGCATTAGATAAAATTCGACGGGAGGAATTTGCCAAAGCAAAAAATGAAGAACGTCTTCGAATGAAACGGAAACGATTCATCATTTTAAAACGAAAGAAGAATCTAACAGAGAATCAACAAGAACAATTGCAACAATTAATGGAACAGAACAAACCACTGTACAAAGGATATCTGTTGAAAGAACAGATCAGTGACATCTTCGACGAAGAATCATACACCCAAGCAATGCAACGGTTACAACAATGGGTTGAAAACGTGCATGAATCAGGACTCTCTACATTCAAACCGGTGTTGAAAACATTTAAACGGTATTCCTACGGAATACAAAATTACTTCCTGCATCATCTTACGAATGCAGGAAGTGAAGGATTCAACACCAAGATCAATATCATCAGAAGGAAAGCATATGGTTTCTGGGATCTCGACTATTTCATGTTAAAGATATATCAAGCTTGTGGAGTGATGAAGATTGAAACTACCTAAATTTGGAGAAGACTCAATAATATTAACAATAACATCATTTTTTTAAAATTTAACAATTGCTAATTAATTTCAATGAACTTTTCAGAATGAAAAAGATATGTAATGGCGCAACATTTTTAGGATACAATTAATATCTCTTCAATGAATCTAAATGAATCGATTACCACTACAATGCAAACCTCTTGATACTTTGTTAGGTGGAGGATTGGAACAAAAAATAATTACTGAACTCTTTGGCGAAGCGGGAACAGGTAAAACAAACATATGTTTACAAGCAGCAAGAGAATGTGTTCTCAAAAACAAAAAGGTAGCTTATATCGATAGCGAAGGAATTTCCATAGAACGATTGAAGCAAATAATTCCAAAGACAAAACAAGAAAAATCCTTAAAAAATATTCTTATTTTTTCACCAACTACTCAATCAGATCAAGAAAAAATGATCCAGAACGCAGTAAAAATACAAGACCTCCAACTTATCATTGTTGATACACTCAATGTATTTTATCGATTGCATTTAGAAGAAAACAAAGAAGAATGCATGCGTTCATTCACTCGACAAGTAGCAACTCTGCAAAAAGCTGCTAGAGACCTTGATTTATATGTTCTTGTCGCTGAACAAGTATATACAGATAAAAATGGTGAGGTAAAACCATTTACTAATAGAGATGTAGAACATCTTGTTAAAACCGTTATTAAATTAGAAAAAAATGAATTAGGAACACGTCAAGCAACCATTATGAAACATCGTTCAGAACCGGAAGGAAAAACAGTTTCGTTTCGCATTGAACAAGAAGGATTGAAGTAAAAATATGAAACGATATCATTGGCTCCGTCAAAGTCAATATTTACCACCTCTTTCTAAGGCATGTGAAATGTGTGCAAAAGGTTCGAAAATGGTGGTATTGGTAACAGGATTATGTCCAGCTCATTGTTTTTACTGTCCATTAAGTAAGAAAAAACAACATAAGGATGTGATTTTTGCAGATGAATGGCAACTGAAAAATGAAGATGATGTACAAATATTGATTGATGAAGCTTATGCAATTAATGCGACAGGAGCAGGAATAACTGGTGGAGACCCATTATTAGTTCCTCAACGTACTATTAAATTTATAAAAATTTTAAAACAAACTTTTGGTAAAAAATTTCATATTCATCTTTATACATCAGGACTAAAAAATACTGATTTTATCCCAGACATGGTTGATGCAGGTTTAGATGAAATAAGATTTCATCCAGAACCAAAATATTGGAGACAAATGCAAAAAAGCCCATTTCAAAAAAGTATTTCCACTATACAGCAGCTTCCAGTTAAAACAGCTATTGAAATTCCAGTTATCCCTGGAAAATCAAAAGAAATCATTGATCTTATTGACTGGGCAAATGATCAAAACATTGATTATATCAACCTAAATGAACTTGAGTTTTCCGAACAAAATGAAAATGAATTATATGAAAAAGACTTCACTATGAAAAATGAAGTATCCGCTGCGGCGATGGGAAGCCAAGATACCGCTTTCAAAGTTATCCATTATTTCGAATTACATCCTGTTCGCATCGGGATACATTATTGTTCCTCAGCTTTTAAAGATGCTGTTCAATTAAAAAACAGATTGAAAAGAAGAGCAAATAATATTGCAACACGCTTTGATATAATTACAGAAGAAGGAACTTTACTCAAAGGAATTATCGAACCTACCTCTAAAAAAAGTATTTCAGCTTTAAAGTCAATTCTAGAAAAAAAATTGAATTTACACAAAAATGAATATTTGATTAATCAGAAAAAACAGCGAATAGAACTTCATCCTCATCTTTTAGATCAGCATACATCAACTTTGAATTCGTTACAAATAAAATGTTTTATTATTGAGGTATATCCAACTGCTGATCATCTAGAAGTGGAACGAATGCCTTTGAACTAATTAGTATTTGCTTTTTCACCTTCTGATTTTGCTAAAAAAGTTTTTATATAGGTCCTCCATTGCAGAGTAACTGCGTTTCCAGTTTTATGGAAATGTTATCGATGAAAGCTTCAATGAAATAGGAGGCTAAAAAGACTATGGCAATGTTCGTAAAATTTCAGACACCTAAAGAGGTACAAGACTTAGCCTATGACCTTGTTGAAAAAGCTAGAGATATTGGTAAAATCAGCAAGGGTGCTAACGAAGTTACCAAACAAGTAGAACGAGGACAGGCAAAAATGGTAGTGATGGCTGAAGACGTTAGTCCCGAAGAGATTCTTGCTCACATGCCTATTCTCTGTGAAGAAAAAAATATACCATACGCGTATGTTCCAAGCAAAGATGAACTTGGAAGCTCAGCGGGTTTGCACGTCCCAACTACTGCAATTGCAGTTCTTGACGCTGGAAAGGACAAATCAACACTTGAAACATTAAGCAAAAAAGTAGCTGAGTTACAAAAACAAGAATCATAAAAATTTATTGTGTTTAGTGATCTATCATGGTTGAAGGAACACCGTGCGAAATCGTGGAAATAATTCATCGAACTGGAATGGCCGGAGAAGCACAACAAGTCAAACTTCGAGTGCTTGATGGACAAGATAAAGGAAAGATCATCACACGAAATGTGATGGGTCCAGTTCAACTTGGTGATACATTAATGCTAAGTGAAACACAACGTGAGGCAAAAAGTCTAGGTGGTCCACGTTAATAAATTAATTTAATTATTAATGGTGATTTATATATGGTTGAACGAAGACGTTGTTCATTTTGTGGAAATGAAATCGAACCTGGAACAGGAAAGATTTATGTAAAAAAAGATGGAACTGTCCTTCATTTCTGCAAAAATAAATGTCAAAAGAACATGGTTAAACTCGGTCGAGTCCCACGAAGAGTTCGATGGAGTAAAGATTACGCCAAACAATAAAATACCCCTATTTTTTTCTTCTTTTCTATGCAGTACACTCTTCCTTATGGAAAGGCCAGTCAAACAATAAACATTCCTGAAGAATATTCTGTTGAATATGTTTCAGGGAAAAGAGAGGATAAGTCTCCTTCTTTTGAAAAACTAGTTAGACAAGCTTTTGATCATCCATTAGACGTTCCAATGCTATCAGATATTGTTCGATCTGGCGATTCAGTAATTATTGTTGTTGATGATCACACTCGTCCTTGTCCAAGCAAACAACTGATTCCAATTGTGCTAGGTGAAATAAAAAAAGGTGGGGTTGTTAATAGTGATATCACTATTCTTGTTGGAACAGGAACCCACGGGTCTCCAACTCAAACTCAACTTGTTCAATTACTTGGTAAATCAATTGTTCAGAAGTTTACTGTTATTTTAAATGATAACCAGAATAGTCCGTATGTAACAGTTGGTTCTTCTTCATTAGGTCATGATATAAAGATTCATAAAACCTATATTGATGCAGATGTTAAAATCGTGATTAGTGATATTGAATATCATTATTTTGCTGGGTATGGTGGCACACGGAAAAGTATCCTGCCAGGAATTGCATCAAAAGATACCATTCAACAGAATCATGCGATGATGTTTGAAAAACATGCAACAACCGGTTGTCGGGAAAAAAATCCAATTTCCGTTGAAATGGATGAGGCATTAGCGTTTGCTGGTTGTGATTTCATGATTGGAGCAGTTCTTAATCAAACGCATGATATTGTTGGCCTTTGGACAGGTGAAGCTAAAAAAGTCATGGATCAAGGAGTTGAACTTGTTGATAGGTTATTTACTAAAAAAATTAGGGAAAAACCTGATGTGATTATTACTGCAGCTGATGGAAGTCCACATGATATCAATTTGTATCAATCCTTAAAAGCAGTGCATGCCGCTTCAAAAGTAATCAACAAGGGAGGAATCATCATGCTTGCTGCTGAATGTGCTGAAGGAATGGGAAATAATGTTTATCAAGAATGGTTAAGTAAATATAAAAACAGTGAAGACATTAAAAAAGCATTACAAAAACAGTTTATCATTGGTGCACACAAAGCATATTATCATCGTGAAATTATTGAAAAAAATTTGGTTTATCTCTCATCGAAATTTAATAAAAATTATGTTAAAGAAAAGCTTGGATTTAAACCAATTCAATCAATCCAAGATGGAATAAATAGTCTAATTCATGCAAAAAATGAAATCGAACAAATCCTTATTGTTCCTCGAGGTTCAACGACTCGAATTGTGTTGTAAGTTTTTTTTAAAATTAAGAGTCTTCTCCATTTTTAGGTTCATGTAATTCCTTTGAGAAATTGTTGTTTGTTTATCGGATCAACTAATGATTTGATTCTTATCAGATTATGATTTAGACATCCATCTTGATCTGAATGAAATCAACTTCAATAATCTAATTTTTGAGGACACAATTAAACCAATTATCCATATTTCATTCTATCTGGAGGAAATCAACAGATTTCCCAACCTAAAAATGGAGAAGAGCCAAAATTAAGAACTTTACTGATAGGGAAAGTGGTAATATTACCTTGAAATGAAGAGGATGTTGACGATAAGGATATTGATAGGTTAATAGTGATCTTTAAGTTTGCTCAGGATTTTTTTGAAACACATAAAATTGATAAAAACAAGGTTATGTTACTTTGTTATCATAATAACGAATGGTAGCGGTTATCTACTAACATGACAAGTGAAAATAATTCCTTTGTGTACTTTTCAGCAATAACTACTGGTCTTTCTATCTTACTAATTAATGGTTAACAGATGGCCGATGAGCTTTCTGAGACTATTTTTGGAGTTCCCTGATTGTTCATTATTTTTGGTATTACTGCTGCAATCATTGTTGCTGTTTTTGTGTTAGTAAAAATGGAATATATACTTTGATAGAAAGGAATAAATTCAATTTCTTCAACTCTCTTTCTTTTCTAAAACATTAATATGAGATTAATATTATAATATTTATTAATTTATTTAAAAAAAATACATATAATACGTAGTTATTGGAATTTATATAAATATTTCGTTCTTTTTTTCATAAACTTTATAGCAATTTAGTTTATTGGTGATTACAATATTGATGAGGATTATGAAAATAAAATATTTGAGTGGAGTAATTGCTCTGTTGAGTTCTATTTAGAGGGAGTCCACTTGTATAAGGATATTTCAAAAATCTGTATGGTGAAATTATAATGTTTGGAAAAAAATTTTTAGGAATAAATAAAGCGAGAAAAACAGTAATATTGATGGGAATGCTTTTTTTAGGATTACTCATTTTTTTTATGTCGCAAGGAGTGATAGCAGCGGATTTAACTGTTCACCCAACTGCAACAAGTGCAGATCACACAACAATTCAGGATGCGATAAATGCATCATCTAATGGAGATACAATCCGTGTCTGGAATGGTACTTATGCCGAAAATATCACTGTAAACAAAAGTATAAGTTTAGATGCTAATTCCTCTGTATTTTTAGATTTGAATGGTATAAGTGGTTATGGCGTAAATATAACTGCTAATAATACTGTTGTTCAAAATATTACTGTATCAAACTGTAGTAATGTCGGTATTTGGGTGTATAACTCTTCTTCTCAACTTGAAAATGTTACGTTGGAAAATGTGACTGTCCATAATGGTGGAGGTGCAGGTATTGCTGTTGATAATGCCAGTTTTTGTAACATCACCGGTTGTAATGTTGATAATGTAAGTGTAGGAGTATTTCTTGGTTATGGTAACGTGTTGGGCTTGCCTACACATTGTAATGATTGTAATGTATCAGATACTATGGTTAGTAACATTGCCAGTATGCCTGGTGGTATTTGTCTTTATAATTCTAGTGATAATACGATTTATAATAATACTGTTTACAATGTTTCATATATGGGTCAACAGGCTGTTGCAATGGGTATTGCTCTCAACGGAGAGAGCACTAGAAACAATATTACGTTGAATGAGATCTATATCTCTTCAGTTGGTATAGGCTTGGCTAGTTCAAATAATACCAATGTTTCCTTGAACAACATTCATAATAATTTCTATGGCATTTATTCCTCTAGTTCTACGGGCCATAATATATCAGATAATTCATTTTATGATGATGGCATTTATTTAACTGGTTCTGAGTTGTCTCATTATATTCACACCATAAATGCGGGTAATACTGTTGGTGGATATCCAATAAGGTATTACAAAAATAACACAGGAAGTATTGTTTTAGATGAGAATAATGATGCTGGTCAAGTTATTTTAGTTAATTGCAGTAATTTTGAAATCAGAAACATGACATTTAATAAATCAGTTTTTACAACCGTGCATCTAGTAAATTCTGACAATGTTAATATTTCCAACTGTACTCTGACTAATTTTAGCAATTTTGGTGTTGGTATTACTGTAGTTAATTCAAACTACTGTAATATTACAAATTGTAGTGATATAAATGGACAATCAAGTGTTGATACAACTGGAATAAGTTTTACAAATTCCTCGAATTGTACAATCAGAGATAACATCATTACAAATATGACTTATGATGGTGCTGGACCTGAGGCTTATGGAGTTAGTCTTCAGACTACTTCAAACGATAATAGTATTATTAACAATACTGTCTCTTTTTGTGGTTCAGGTGGAATTGCTATTGTAACCAATTCATCTAATAATACAATCCTTTCAAATACTATATTTAACAGCACAGAAGCAGGTAAAGGTATATTTTTAGTATCTGGCGCCTGCAATAACTCAATTCTTGAAAACACGATTTATAATACAAATTACAGTATCCATGTCCAAAAAGATAGAGGGGGCTGGGCAGGTCTCCCTTCTATTAAATCAAATAATAATACAATTGACAATAACACTATTTACCATAATATCGATCACGGACTGATATTAGAGTACTCTGATAATAATACAATTTCAAATAATATAATAAATAACACAACAAATGGGTACGGAGTTTATCTATACTATTCAAATTACACTAATTTCACTGATAACAGCGTATACAATAATTCAGATGCGGGAATTGATTTAGATGGTTCTTGTAATAATATTCTAAGTTCAAATTTTGTTTACAATAATGAAAATGATGGAATTCGTTTAAGCAGCTCTTCGAATAACAGTTTATTTGAGAATTATGTTTATGACAACTTGGATAACGGCGTTCAATTAAATTCAGCAGAAAACAACACTATCTATCATAACAATATTTATGGCAATAATAATCAAAATGGTTTCGATGACTCGCAAGGAAATAATACTTGGTATAATGATACATATAGTGAGGGAAATTACTGGGGAGACTATCCCGGGACGGATTCTAGTAATGATGGAATTGGCGACACGGAATATACAGTTACTACCATGGGGGGAACAGATAATAATGATTCTTATCCGTTGATAAACAAATATGGATCAATAAAGAATCTTAATACTAATGAAGTGTTTTTAACAATACAGAATGCAATAGATGATACCGACACAGTAGCAAGCCATACAATATCAATTGATACTGGAACGTATCGTGAAAATATTATTTTGGATAAGGAGTTAACCTTGACTAATGCATTAGGTGCCACTCCTGTTATTGATGGGATGGAAGGTTATGGAATAAATATTACTACAAATAATACTTTAGTTCAAAATATTTCTGTTACAAACTGTAGCTCGGGCTTAGGAATTTATGTATTTAATTCCACTCATCCACTTGAGGATATTACATTAGAAAATATAACAATTGATGATGCCAACTTGGGTGTTGGCGTTGATAATACTACGTATTTTAATATAACGGATAGCACCATATTTAATTGTCCGATGGGTGGTATTCTTCTTGGTTTTAGAGAACAAGTCTTAGGCCTTTCAGGTTATTGTACAAATTGTAATCTCTCAGATAATACAGTTAGAGATGTTAATTCAGGAATTTTTATTAGAAATTCAAGTGATAATGAAATCTATGATAACACGATTTATGATGCAGGAATTGGTATAGCTGTCTATTACTCAAATAATAGTAACAATGTATCCTCAAATCAAGTCTATAATAACTCTGATAAAGGAATCTGGTTTTATAACTCAGATCATAACAATATATCTTCAAATAATGTTTACAATAATTCCAACATTGGTATCCTTTTCCAATTATCTTCTAATGGGAACAATGTTACTTCAAATGAAGTTCATAACAATACTATTGGTATAAAGATACAAAGTTCTTCAAATTATAACAATATAACTGAAAACACGGTTGAAGATAATACAGATTATGGTATCTATTTGAATTCTTTTTCAAGTCATAATAATTTGACAAATAATGAATGTCATAATAATAGCAATTATGATATTTATTTGAATAAAGGATGTAACTATAATATTTTGTCAGGTAATAACTGTACAAGTTCAAGTGGAAGTTATGGTATATATCTTCATGATGGTAATGGTGTTGCGGATTCTGAACATAACACATTAATCAACAATATCTGTAATGGTCAGGACAATAGACAGAAGGGTATCTATATACACAGTTCAAATAATACATTAACAAATAACACCTGTAATGACAATTTTGATGGTATATATATAGTATCTTCAAGTGATGTTAATGTCACAAATAACACCTGTAACAGCAATGGAAATTATGGGATTCATATTTTATCTTCATCAGGAAACAACCTAACAAACAACACTTGTAATGATAATAGTTTGGAAGGAATTTATATGACTGGTTCCTCAGATAATATAATAGATAATAATACTATTTGTAGAAACAAAAACGGTATTTTATTGACAACATCAACAAATAATACCTTTTCAAATAATACTGCAAGTAATAACTCGCTGCATGGTTTAAATATTCAGACATATTCGAATAATAACACCTTTTTAAATAATACTTTAGAAAACAATTCATTTGGCATTTATTTGCGCATGACTTTAGGAAATGTTATCCTTGATAATAATTCGGCGATAAATAATTCGATTGGTATATATATTCACTATTCAGATGAATGTAATATTGGCAACAATATATGCAATAATAACACTAACCAAGGAATTTGTTTATCTGATTCAATAAATAACACTGTTTTTAATAATACTGCATCTGATAACGGAAACCAAGGAATATGGATAAAATCTGATTCCAATAACAATATTGTAAAAAATAATACTGTTGAAAATAATAGTAATTATGGAATTCATGTATCTTCAAGTACTTCTAATACTATTTACAACAATTACCTAAACAATACGCAAAACGCTTATGATGATAGCACAAATACTTGGAATACCACTCAGCAAGCAGGGACAAATATTATTGAAGGCTCTTATTTAGCTGGAAATTATTATGGTGACTATTCAGGATTGGATGCAAATGATGACGGTATTGGAGACACAACTTATTCGATAGCAGGTGGAAATAATATCGATTATCTTCCACTCAGTTATGGTCAAATTTACGTTGATGACAATGCTCCCGCAGATTGGTATGATGAATATCATGTGAGAACCATTCAAGAAGGAATAAATAATGCAACCTCAACCAGAACCACGGTCTATATTTGGAATGGAACCTACACTGAAAATGTCACGTTAAACAAAAGTATCACGTTAGATGCGAATTCATCATCAATCCTAGATTTACAGGGTTCACACAGTTCGACTAATTGTTCAGGGATAAATATTACAGCTAATAACACAGTTGTTCAAGATCTTACGGTGAAAAATTGTAGTTTGGGTATCCACGTTTATAATTCTTCATTTATGCTTCGTAATGTTACATTGAATAATCTAACTGTATACAATTGTAATAATGTAGGAATATGCATTGATAATACAACGTATTGTAATATTTCAAGTTGTAATGTAACTGAATCCGGTGTACATGGCATATCTTTTGCTGCTTTGGACCATTATGATAGTTCAAGTAGTCACTGCAGCTATTGTAATGTGTCACAAAGTAGTATTAAAGGCAGAGGAACCACTACAAATAATAGAGCTTGTATATATGTTACCAACTCAAGTCATATTGAAATTTATGATAACACTATTTACAATAGTTCTGACTGGGGTATAGAATTTGAAAATACAAACAATAGCAACAATATAACTTCAAACACTATTTACAACAATTCCGATAAAGGCATTTACATTGAAAATTCACACCACAATAACATATCTGCAAACACTATCTTTAACAATACAAATGACGGCATCAACATTGAAGATTCTTCAAATAACACTGTGTTTAAAAATTCGATTTACAATAACTCAAATGGAACAATATTAGACTCATCAGAAAACAACACTATTTATCACAACAATTTTTATAATAATACGATTAATAATGCATCAGATGACTCACAAGGAAATAATACTTGGTACAATGATATAATTAATGAGGGAAACTACTGGGGGGATTACGATGAAGCAAGTGAAGGAGCATATGATAACAATTCGGATGGTATTGTTGATGATCCTGATTATAATGTATCCAAAGTAAATGGAGAATATAACAATGATACTTATCCATTGATGTACAGATATGATAACTATTACATTCTCTCAATAGATCTTTCTTCCTCAAGAGTTGATGAAGGAGATCCTTTTACTGTAACGGTTAAAACTCAATATGGAAGAACTGTCTCAAATGCTAATGTCACATTTAATTCAGTTGAGTATAACACAAATCCAAATGGCAAGGTAACAATTACAGCTCCATCTGTTTCTAGCGATTCAGATTATGATATAAACGCATCAAAAATGTGTTACACCAGTGATTTCACCACAATCAGAGTTGAGAATGTTCCATCGGGCGGTGGATTTCCAGATATCGGTGATTTTACTCCCACACCAGGGGACACAAGTGAAACTGATGATGCGCCAACAATTTCTGATGTGTCGCATTCACCAATACCAGTTACTAATAACGATACGGTTACAGTTTCAGCATCGGTTACTGATGATAACACGGTTAGTTCAGTGATATTGTATTGGGATGATGGATCAGAACAATCTAAATCAATGAGTGGAAGTGATGATTCCTATACGGCAAATATTGGTCCATTTGAAGGACTTTCTACTGTTTATTATTGGATTGAAGCAACGGATAACGCTTCTCAAACCACTGAATCAGAGGAAAATTCATTTAAGGTTAAGGATACAACTGGACCAGTAATAACCATTGTTTCACCAACATTAGATGAAATTCTTTATGATACCTCACCACGAATCCAAGCAACCTATACTGATGTAAGTGGTATTGATACTGACTCAGTAGTACTATCCTTAAATGGATCGGATACGTTTAGTACTATTTCATCTTCATTTGTTACATATACACCAGCAAGTTCATTAGATGCAGGCGATCATACTGTTGTTGTTACTGTTTCCGATACTATAGGAAATGAGAATAGTAAGGTATGGACGTTTACCATTGAAGAATCTGAATCATATGCTGAAGAACATATTGATTTCATAGATTCTGGTGAAGAAGAAACAATTCATCCAGAGAATGCTGAAGAAACTGGAATTACTAATATTGCATTAATAAGTACTGTTGATTTAACAGATGTTCAAATCTCTGTAGCAAAAATCGATGTAAACCCAGATAATATCAGTGAGGAACCAACAAATGCATACATATATCTAGATATCACTATGAAAAGTAATGGAACTGAAATTTCAGATGATGATATCGAATCATTAAATCTTTCATTTAAGCTTACTCAAGACTGGTTTGACGATAATAATATTAACAAAGATAAAGTAAAACTTCTCAGGTATCATGCTGGTGTTTGGCAAACATTAACCACGACAATGACAAGTGAAGATGATTCTTTTGCATATTTTGAAGCAACTACAAATGGAACGTCTACGTATGCAATTGTAGGTGAGCAAGTAGAAGAAGATGATACACCTCAGCCATTTGGTGGCTTGCTTTGGTTGTATATTCTTCTTGTAATTATAACCATAATCATCATTGTTTTTGTAATCCTGGTTAAAACAGGGTATATTTACTTTGAAATCGAAGAATAACACTCTCTTCTTTCTTTTTTTATTTTCTTTTTTTTTGATAACAGTTGTCTAATAAGAGTTTTAAAGTGAAAAAGTCACCATTCAATTGGTGAGTACAGACGAAGCAACAAATGAAACTTGGTTTCTATCTTATAGGAATCTTTGTTCTAATCTCTAATTCTCTTGTTCTTTATGCTAGTTTTTTGCATGCTTATTTTTTTAATGATTACGTTTTTAGCGTACACATCAATTTATTTGGAGAGGCACATGTTGAACTTATTATCCTGACAATTGTGTTAATCCTTTCATTAATTACCTCTTTAAAACTTGTTTCTCATCTAACAGCTCATCCAAAAAACATTCCATAAAAATTTAATGTTTAAAGATGGAACCATTTTTTAAACAGTGAATGTATTATTGATTTATCCAATGATGAGGTGATGACTATGAATGAATTTGATTTTTCGTTAGTACAAATTGAAAAACCAGATGAGATGAATTTTATTTTAGGCCAAACGCATTTTATTAAAACAGTAGAAGATTTGTATGAAGCTATTGTAAATAGTGTTCCCGATGCTGAGTTTGGTATCGCTTTTTGTGAAGCAAGCGGTGCTCGAAAGGTGAGAAGTATAGGTAATAATGATGAATTACAAAAACTCGCTGAGAAAAATGCGATGAATATTGGTGCAGGTCATAGTTTTATTATTTTTATAAAAAATTGCTTTCCTTTGCACATTCTTCATAATATCAAACGAGTTCCTGAAGTCTGCAGGATTTTTTGCGCAACAGCAAATCCAACAAGAGTGCTTGTTGCAGAAACTGAAATTGATGGAGAGAAAGGCCGAGGAATCATTGGAGTAATCGATGGATTTATACCTGTAGGTGTGGAAAATGATGAAGACATTCAGTGGCGGAAGGATTTTTTAAGAAAGATTGGATATAAATGTTAAAATAACAACGTTTTCTCTTTCTTTTTTACATATTTATTGCGAGTGCATCTAAAAAGAAAGAACTAGCAAAAATACTAATTGTCAACACTAACATTGCCGTGGGTAAATGATGACTGAGATCATAGAGAAAAGCAATTGGGTCATCTCCATCTTCGATACCATTTGTAAAACGAGTTAGTAGTATGACTAATTCTATAATGTATATACCAATGACAAGAATAAACCATGTTGGTTGAATATTCTCAAGAGCAAACGTAGTTGCAATACCCGGTAATACAGTGCCTTGATTTGTAAATAAGGGATCAGAATTTGTGGTGAGTAACATTTTTTCAACGATGGATGAAATCAAGTGAGTTATAGCAAGTGTTACTCCTGCAATTAATGGAGCAAATATTGTAGCAGTTGATCGAAGAGTTGCAGTAAGAGTTGCAAGGGTTTCCTTGATATGTTTTTCTACTTCTTGTAATGCTTTTAAATGATCAGCTAAACGGATGATAGATAGACTTGCAGTTTGTTGACTTTTCTTAATTCCTTGTACAAAAAGTTTCATTATCGCATGAATTCTTGAGGAGTAGACTTGTTTTAAGGAACCGTATTCTGGATGAAATAATGCTGAATGTATTGTTGCATGCCGAGCAGATAGCATAAATACAGTTTCAGAAAAAAGTTTAGAAATAACTGATCCTTTCATTGTTGTTGCAGTATATGAAAGGCTTTCCTCCGGGGATTTACCTTCGTGAAGTCGTTTTCCGATGATATAAAGTGCATCACTAAATTCATGTTCCATATTTCTTATTTTTTTTCTTATCTGATGAAATGGCTTATAGACTTTATAAGTATAAAAGGAAAAGCTAAGGACTATTCCCCAAAGTAGGAATAAACTCACAGGAATCTGATTGTCTAATGTTAAACTGGAAGCAACCAACGGAAAATTATGTAGCGGTGGAGCAAGAATAGACAAGATATACAGGAGTGCAGGGAAACTAATCACAATTCCTACTATTAGTGATATTAAAATGGTTTTTTTTGAATCTATTTTTTTAATACTTGGGTGAAGTTTTGAAATATGAGGTGGTGAAAAGGTTGCTGGACGATGTAATAATACGTGTCGCATATAGAAAAAAAGAATGAGTGGAAGGAAAACATCATACAAGAAAAACACTTGAAAGATAGTGATATGCAGTCCGATTAATCCCGCTGCTGGAAGCATTGCAATAATGGATAAAGGGATCATAATACCAATTGAATAAGTGATCATGATAGGTTGGTGTAACATATCTGCAAAAGAACGCATCATGTCACGAGTGCCTTCAAGACCAACATCAAGTGCTTTGTTTAAGGTAAGCATTCGTTGCGCTTCATCGGGTTCATCAATTGAACTTTGAATCAAATGCAAACTTCGTTTAAATGCTTCATTATATCGACCCCATTTTGTTGCAAAAACGGTAATTGCATCAGAGACACTGTAATAGATTCGAACTTGCATATCCCATAGTAATTTTCGAAGATCTCGAATAAGTGAATTCGATGATTCTTTTACGGTATAACTCAAAGCAGTTTCAAGATTTGGTGTTAATTTTAAAGACATAACAATATAACTCAATACTTCAGGTATATCTCCGATTGATTGGATTTTTGCATACTGTACCAATGTTTTTGGGTAAGAAACAACAAATTGCATGAGGATAAACGGAACCAATCCTGTTGCAATTAGCATGATTCCCATGGTTAGCAAGTCAAAAGAAATTCCTGCAGAGGAATAAGCAAAAATTATGATTAAATCAATAAAACATAATAAGAAAAATAAGATTAAAAATACGGTATAAGCTAAAGCCAACACTCCTTCTTTTGATATGTTCAAACCTGTAAACCTTATTGCATCTTCATAGTCTTCATCCCAAAAAGAAAGCATATGTTGTTTTGTTTTTTCTGAGTGTGGAATGAGAAACGAACAATGTTGTTCAGTTATTCTTGCAAATCGTTGATACCAATTATGCTGTTTTATCATGCAGATAGTCTCCTTTGAACATACTTAGAAAACCAGCAGTCCCATTTTTTTTGGATATGGTGATAATTAACTGATTTAGCCTGTTTGGCTTGTTCTATAAGCATCCAGAACTGATTATTGGCATCACGCATACAATTAGCTTCTAAAAAGCAACCATTCAATTCAGTTCCTGCTTTGACTATTTGTTTTTTAATGTGCGTACGTAAACGAATATTTTCTAAAGCCTGCTCAACAGAGATGCCCCATTGTCTAGCTATTTTTTGAATAACTGTTGATTGGCCAATAGTGATTCTAGGAAGTTGTTTTAAGGAATCTTCCGCGATATTAAAATCCATTAGATCTGCAAATGCTTGCTCAGCGGTCATAGTTGGTGACCATGAATTTTTCATCGTCTCACTAATTCGAGTTACTCGCCTAGTACGACCAACTCCTCCTTGTTTTCGTATTGGAGCTGTTACTATGACCGTATCAACTGCTTTGAATGATGTTGCTGGAACTCCGATGTCATACACGATTCGTTCAAACACATCTATTGGTGTAGCTCCATGAATTGTTCCCATGATTAAGTTTCCTGCAGCTCCAACTCTCATCGCCTCAAACAAAACTTTTGCTTCTATCCCTCTAACTTCTCCAATGATAAGAACTGATTCTCCAAGTCGAAGAGCAGTGCGTAATGCATCAGTTGGTTCTAACTCTGTTGACTGATTTGATGATGAGATAGATTTTGTAAGTAATGATTGTAATCTGTATCCCAAATCTTGAAAGTGATTCGAAGGAATTTCATTTGTGTCCTCGATAGTTAGGATCCTAAATCGTTGAGGAATTTCGAGTAATAATGCAGTAAGAAGCGATGTTTTTCCAGCGCCACGAGATCCAGCAATGAGAATTGATGCTTGCCCATCTACAAGAAAACTGAGAAGGCCCGCTGCTTCAGCGGATAACATCTTATTTGCTATGAAATGAGCAAGAGTCCATGGTTTTTTTCGATGTCTTCTGAATGCAAAAGCAGTCCCTTTTGGTGTTAAGGGTTGCCCGATTGCTGCTATTCGAGTTTGAAATGAAGGCAAATGCATATCAAGAACTGGTGTTGCTTCTGAAAATGGACGACCGCTTAATGATCGAAATCTAGAGGATAGTGCATCGATGTCTTGATATGATAAAAAAATGTTTGACGTATATTCGTCTCCATTGAGAACGATATGTAATGGGTTATTATGTACTGGTGCATTGACGTATACATCTTGGATATTTGGGTCATTTAGAAGATCTTCAATGATGCCGAGTCCAGCAGTGTATTGTGCAAAGATTATTGCCAATTGATTGATATGATGTGAATCAAGATTTGGTTCAGTATCTGTTTGTTGTATAATGTTTAAGATTGTTTTTTTCGCAAATCTAGTAAAATAGGATCGAGCGTTTGTGGAGTCGATAAATGAAGCAGTATCAGGATGATGATTGGATAAATTGATTCGTACTTTTTCGAGAAGATTAACGTCCTGTTGAGAGAGTTGATATTCACGGGGGAGAAGAAAGTAAAGTTTCTCTGGTGAATGTATCTTTGAATATATAGTAACTGTCGCTTGTTTATCTGATGGTGAATGAATAGAATAGGTTGACTCAAATATTGTTCCCGGTGGAGGTTGCATTTGGATGAACGAATCGATAAATCCTGGTCTAACATAGGGTCGGATATAGTTATGATAAAATGTAGATGGTGAAAGAGCGTCTGGTAGAAGATGAAGCGTTGGTGTTTTTGACTGTATTTGCTTTCTTGTTGAAGGAGGAACTGTTGTGGAGTGTTGTTTGAATTGTTTGAATTGTGAAAATATGTCAATTGGTTTTTTACTTTGTAAACCTTGTTTTTCTTGTGATGTTTTTTGGAGGGTTTTATCTAGTTCTATTTCCTCTTGAAATCGTGCTAGTTCTTTTAAATAAGTTAATGATGTATTTTGGTAGATTTTGATGTAAATATTTTGTAGAATTAGTTGTGTTACATTAGGATGATTTTGTAGAAGAGATATTATATTTTTTCGACATTTTTTGTCTTGTAATGTTGCTTGACCATGTTTACATTGATTGCAATGTATAGTGAGAATGTTGTTATCTGGTTTTTTTTGAGTTGTGGTTGAACAAATCACCTATCGTCCCCAAGCACCATTAATATGATAACAAAATATATATTTTGTTAAATTATTATAGATTTGTTCGGTGAGGGATTTATGAACCCAATAAATCAACAAGACTTTCTGCAAACAAGGAATTATGTATTAGGGAATAGAAATCCGAATCCTGATTTTGCTCTTCACATCGGAAGATTTTATGCTTTAGACGGATCACTTGGTTCCTCTGTATATATCGATGCATTAAAACCACATGTGATGATGATAGCAGGTAAGAGAGGATATGGAAAATCATATACTCTAGGTGTTTTCTTGGAAGAATTTTCTCGTTTACCTTTATCTCTTAGGGAAAGATATACCTGTTTGGTTATCGATACATTAGGAATTTTTTGGACTTTACACTATCCTAATAAAAAACAAAAAGATCTTCTTTCAAAATGGAATATTTCCGCAGAGCAAACACCCATAACCCTTTTTCATACGGCTCAAAAATCTCCAGAAGCATTCAAAAACCATTCAATTGTCAAAAATTTTAAAATCCCTCCTTCTATTTTATCAATTCATCAATGGTGTGAGTTATTTCAATGTTCATTAATGGACTCTGAAGGAATTCTGTTGTCATCCTCGATTATTTCACTTCAAAACCATCGATCACAATTTGATTTAGAGGATATAAAAAAGGAAGTTCAAAAGAATACTAATGCTGATAAGAAAACACGCGAGAAGGTGAACACCTTTTTAGACCAAGCAAGGTCATGGAATTTATTTTCAGAAAAAGCAAATCCCATTTCAAGGTTAATAAAACCAGGAGAAATCATAATCATTGATTTAAGTTACCTTAAAAATAATTATTTGAAACAGACGATTACGGCAATTATTTCTGATATTTTATTTCATTATCGTGTCACTCAACGAAAAATTGAGGAATTCCAACATATTAATGATGCACCAGCAACAAAAAACAATCCTTACATTTGGTTAGCTATCGATGAAGCTCACTTATTCCTTCCAGAAAAGGAAAATTCCTATGTAAAACAAATATTACTTCAAAACTGGCTTCGTCAAGGTAGACAACCAGGACTATCACTCATGTTAGCTACACAACGACCTAGTTTCATGGATCGTGAAGTCTTTTCCCATTGTGATCTCCTATTTTGTCATCGTCTTACAGCAAATGAAGACATTCAGTCCTTGACACGATTGCGACCAACATATATGAAGGGAGATATTGAAGAAACAATTAAAAAGATAGGAACAGAGAAAGGAGTTGCTCTTCTCATTGATGATGTGGTTGAAACAACTCACATCGTCAAAATCCGTCCTCGACATAGCTGGCATGGAGGTGGAGAGCCGGAAATAAAAATAGTAAATGGAAATGAGGAAAACTGATGAGAAAAAAGAATGAAACAAAACCGTTTCAGAAAAATACCACTGCTGCTATGTGGATACCAATCCGGCTTTTAATAAGTATTGTTATCATTTCATTTATAACCGGATTAATAGTCATTGGGTCACAACTCACTACTCAAACAGTAGAGCATAATGAGCTAAAAAATAAACTAGTTGAAATCAGATTATCTTTGGAATCGCTTTACCAGTATGGCGAGTGCAGATCTTTGCTAAAATCATTAAATATAGCGGGGTCAACACGTGTTTTTGAATTACAAATTCCAGATACTATTTCATCTGTGCATTTTGGAAAAAAACATGGTGAATCAAATGGTTTGAGTAGTAGTATCCGTTACGAATCAAAAGAAGGTATACACACAATTTGGTTGGATTCCGATATTCAACTTGTTTCAGCAATAGAATTCAAAAATACGTGGCAACCAAATGAATTTCATGACGGATTTACCTTACAATCGGGAATAAACCATTTTACTGCTGAACTTGTTTGTAATGCAAGAAACCAATTCATTCTATTATACAGTAATAAATAAAATAAATCAAATTTTAAAATATTAGGATAAATAAAAGATGAATCTATTTTTTTCAATAATAATCTTTTACTATTAAATGAAACAAATAAAAAAAAGGCTACCAATAAAAGTAAATAAGATTACAAGATACCAGTGAAGACAACACATGCCAACTCTTACCATTGATAATAAAGATTATTTTAACGTTACAGAACAACCTTTGTCAGGTAGTTCTTTTCATAATTGGCTCAACATTCTTATTCAGAACAAATTCGATATTGATTTCCAATTTATTCCACGAGCTTTATACGTTACCGCTATGACTATTCTGCTTTCACCGTTTCGATTCTATGAAAAACGAAAATATGATGAATTAATAACTAAGGTTCAGGTCAAAGAACCCATTTTTATTATAGGTCATTTTAGAAGTGGTACAACATTTTTACATTATCTTCTTGGACAGGATCCCAAACTGGGATATGTTTCCACTTTTGAAACAATGACTCCAGGTATGATCATTGCCAATGAGAAACTTTTTAAAAACATTGTTAAAAAACATTTACCTGCAAAAAGACCAATGGATGATTTAGAAATGCATGCAAATCTTCCCTATGAGGAAGAATATGCGATTTCAAATATGAGTACGTATTCTTTTTATCATGGATGGTATTTTCCAAGAAATTGGATGTATTACTTTGATAAATATGTTTTATTTAAGAATATATCTCAGAGAGATAAAGAAAAATGGAAAAAAACATATGACTATTTTTTAAAGAAAATCACCTTCAAAAACAATGGAAATCATGTTTTACTGAAAAGTCCATTGAATACGGCACGAATTAAACCGTTACTTGAATTATATCCTGATGCGCGATTTATTCATATTCATCGAAATCC
This sequence comes from uncultured Thermoplasmatales archaeon, assembly GCA_964581795.1. Lineage (GTDB taxonomy): Archaea > Thermoplasmatota > E2 > DHVEG-1 > DHVEG-1 > EX4572-165. The sequence goes on from CAZOPW010000002.1 coordinate 57,902, forward strand.
GTATCACGTTTACAAATCAACATGGAAATTATATCAAAAAATACTCCCAATTTTTTCTTTTCAACACATAGATTCAAAAACTCTTGATACTTATATTTTAAAAACATATCAGAATCTTTACACAAACTTTCTCAGAGATAAACATCTCATACCAGATAAAAATCTCATTGAATTAAGTTTTGATGAATTTATTAGTGATCCGATTTCAACCATTAAAAAAACGTATGATCATCTCCGATTGACTAGTTATAATAAGGCACACCAGAATTTTGTATCATATGCAACAAAACATAAGGATTACAAAGCAACTACCTATTCATTTACAGAGAAAGAAAAACTAAAAATTTATTCGCAATGGAAACACATGTTCAAAGCATATAACTATTCCTAATAAGTTGATAGAACGTTAAAAATATTTTTTTATAAGACTGCACCAACTATGATTGCAAGAACTCCGATTGCTGCAGCTGCCCGTATTAAACCAACACTACGTTCTGTATTTCGCAAGTCTTTTAGGGTTTCCTTAATCGCATATAAACAGATAATATCAACAATACTAATAAAAATCATATAATAGATTTTGAGTTGGCCTAAAATGTAAGGGAGTGGAGAAAGAATGATTGCTACAAGTAAAAATACTGACCCTACTATAGCTGCATTTTTTTCACCAATTCTCATAGGCAGTGTGTTTCTTGAAAGGATATCTCCCTTCACATCTTGAACATCTTTTAATGTTTCTCTACCTGTAAACATGAAGAAGACAATTAATGATAAAACAACTGATGAAAATGGTTTTCCTACCGCAGCTCCACCAAAGGTGAATGACATCGCGGATAAAAAAGCGACAGCGACATTTCCAGCTAACCCATAGTTTTTTAATTTTGTTTCATAGGCAAATAAGAAAATAATTGAAAATAAAACTATACCAAGGCAAATCCAATTAATAAAAAATGAAATAATCACAGCTAACCCAAAAAGGAGAAATGAAAAATAAAGTTCTTCTTTTGCAGTTAGTCGCTTGGAAGGAATTGGACGAAGTGGATGTGAAATTTTATCGATATCTCTATCGAAATAATCATTGAAAGCCATGCTTCCTCCCCCTATTAAAAAAACAACAATTGTAGCGAGTAACAATGGAAAAGATGTATATGGAGCACCAGCTACGATTCCTCCAATATATGCGCCGGCAAGACCTAAAATTGAAGTAATAGGTCTCATTGATTCAACAAGCGCTATACTTTTTATTGATATAGTATGATTCATGAAATAATCCCCCAGATCAATTGTCAATAATGAATTCTAGTTAATTATAGTGTATGAATGTCAATATTTATAAATTTTCATTTATTTTTTCCTGCTATTGTCGATTTTTTTTGTCTCTAAAAATCTCTAAAAATTAATATTAAAAAAATCATTTTAGATGATATTAATGTTTCAATAACATTTTACATATTATTTATTTCTTGTATATTGATTGGTATTTTATTGGTTTTTTAATTATTTTTGGCATAACTTTTTATATATTAAATTTATAATCAATTTCCATTATAAATAATGGGGGTATATTATGAAAAAATTATTAATAACAATTTTTTTAACGATTGTATTACTAACAACTAGTTTACATTCAATGGCGAATAATCAAACAAATCAACAATCAATTAATGATTATTCTTTACCCAAAAATGAATCTAAGAAAGTATCTGCACCAGCTGTTGTCATTGGTAACATTTCTACTACTTTTGGAAAAATTATCGTCGAAGTTAAAAATATTGGAGATGAGGCAGCCACAAATATAGACTGGAGTATACATGTGAATGGTGGTCGTTTTGGATTTATTAACAAAGATAAAACTGGAGAGATCAGCAATTTGGATGCAAAGGAAAATACTACGATTGAAACAGATTTTCTTATAGGTTTTGGAGAAATATCTGTAAATGTAACTGTGGGATCAGTAGGAAAGGTATTTGACGGATCGATTTTTTTATTTTTTATTACGGTAAATCTTGATTTTGTTGTAACATTAGATGTTATCGCAGAAGGATTTAATTCTCCATTGTATGCAACACACGCAGGAGATGGATCTAATAGAATTTTTGTTGTTGATCAAATAGGAATCATTTATGTTATCCAAAACAATCAGCTTTTAAATGAACCGTTCCTTGATATATCAAATAAACTCGTTGACCTAGATGAAACATATGATGAACGTGGATTATTGGGTCTAGCTTTTCATCCAGATTATGAATCAAATGGAAGGTTTTTTGTGTATTATTCAGCTCCAAAAAACGGTGAAGATATCAATCATGAGACAATTTTAGCAGAATATCAAGTGTCGGATAATGAAAATGAAGCAGATCCTAATACAGAACAAATTATTCTTCATTTTGATCAACCAGAGGCGAATCATAATGGTGGTCAATTAGTATTTGGACCAGATGGTTACCTATACCTTGGATTAGGTGACGGCGGTGGAGCTGGTGATCAACATGGAAAAATTGGCAATGGACAGAATAAAAGTACTTTTCTTGGTTCAATAATTCGTATTGATATAAATTCAGCAAATCCCTATTCAGTACCTTCTGATAATCCATTTGTTGGATCAGAGGGATTAGATGAGATTTATGCATATGGACTTCGGAATCCTTGGCGTTTTTCTTTTGATAGTGAAACAAATAAGTTATTCGTAGCTGATGTTGGACAAAATGAATGGGAAGAAATTAATATTTTAGAAAAAGGTGGCAATTATGGCTGGCGAATTCTTGAAGCAACACATGCTTATGACCTTGATCTAGCTGATGAACTCGGTATTAACATTTCAACTTTAAAGGATCCAATTCATGAGTACAGTCACTCAGTAGGACGATCGATAACAGGTGGATATGTATATAGAGGTACTGAAAATGAAGAATTGGAAGGAAAATATATTTTTGGTGACTGGAGTTCTAGTTTTGTAAGACCACGTGGAAGCTTGTTTTATCTTGAAAAAGTATCCTCTGGTTCATGGCAACGATTTGATCTTGTGACGTCTACCTCTTTTGATCGGTTTGTTATGTCATTTGGGGAAGATGAAAATGGAGAAATTTATGTAGTAAGTAAGACAACGTTAGGTCCTACAGGATCAACGGGAGATATTAGAAAAATAAGTATAGAATAGGAGAAATGATACTATGATAAAAGGGAAATATATAGTTATAATTTTGATGTTTTTAATCACGATAATAATACCACTTCAAACAATTGCTCATCCACCTCAGAATATGATATTAAATTATGATATCGAAACTGAAGAGTTATCTGTTACGATAACACATAACTCTCCTGCACCAACGGTTCATTATGTAAATAAAATTGAAATTGAAAGAAATGATGAACTAATACGTACTGAAGAATATGAGGGTCAACCAACGACATCTGAGTATACCTATAATTATAATGTAACAGCAGAAGCTGGTGATGAATTAACAGTGACTGCTACCTGTAATATTCAAGGTCAGATTGTTGAGTCAATTACTGTTAGAGATCCTTCTGCAGATGAACCACCGGTCATCCAAATAGTGAATCCTACAGAGGGTTATTTCCATTTTTCAGGAATCAGATTATTTCCAACAATCGGTCTTATCGGTGATACAATGGGACTTGGGGGTTTCAGATTACAACCACTTCAAATGTATACGGAAGATGATATTGATGAGAGCAGCGATCTCATAGTAGAAGTTTACATTGATGGTGAGTTACTTGGTACTGCCGATTACAATACAGCTAATGCTTATCACGAAATTAAATGGACTGGAATTGGATTGGGAACTAAAACACTCTCAGTTACTGCAGAAGATTCAATAGGTAATATTGGTGAAGATGAAATGCAAGTCTGGTATTTCTGTTTCATTCCATAAACTCAATAAATAGTATTGAAAAATTATAAAACGATAATTTGAACATTCAAAATCTAATTAAACCAGTAAAATAAATTTAGGTATTTCGCAGTAGATTCTAATAGAATATTATATTTTTTCCACTTAATTGTAGATAAATTATACATATTATATTGAATATTTAACAAATATATGACAAAAAAGGTTATATATAACTATATTGATTGATTTTATGGGAGATTATATGAGTTTAAATAAGATGGCTGCAGTAATGATAACAATATTTTTTTGCTTTTCATTTATTGGATTAACCACTGCATTTAATTTGGGAGTAGAACAAATTGATGAATATGAAAAAAACCATTATTCAATGTTAATGGATATCCCACCCAATAAAGAGAATTCTTTATCTCGATTAAATCCAGATCCACAACCTACCATAACATCTGATGATTTACCGAGCCAATTCAGTTGGACTAATTATAATGGAAATTGGATGACACCAGTTGAGGATAACGGCGAATGTGCTTCTGGTTGGGCTATTGTTGCCCTCGGTGCTTTTGAAGCCGCAATAAACATTGCATCTGGGAATCCTGATTTAGATATAGAATTATCAGAGCAATATGTCCTTTCTTGCCTGAGTGATTCAGGTAGTTGCTATGGGGGTTGGATGAGCGATGCTATTACATTAATTCAGAGCACCGATCCAGGACCGAGTGGAAATGGAATCAATGGATGTACTGTTGAATCATGTATGCCATATCAAGGAGATGATACTATACCCTGTAGTGATAAATGTCAAGACTGGGATTATCATACAGATCCACCACAAGAAGATAATAAACTCTGGCAAATAGAAAGTTATGGTGTTTCCACTTTTTCTGAGGATAGCGAACAGGATTGGAACATTATGAAATCATGGATAATTGAACATGGACCAATAGTTGCTGATTTGTATGCTAGTAGTGACTTTATTAACTGGGGGCTACAACACCATAGTTCTAGTGATGTTTATCAAATGGATGACGATGGTATGACAAACATAGGTGTAGTTATATGCGGATGGAAAGATGATGCTAATGTGTTGAATGGCGGATATTGGATTATTAAAAATAAATGGGGTACAGGCTGGGGATATGGTGGTTATGCAAATATTGCTTATGGCTGTAATAGTCTCGGAACTAGAGATGTCACTTGGATTGAAGCAGAAGAATGGGAGAATGGAGGGATAACGCCGTTTGATCGACAGGTAATCCCTGATTTTGAAATGAATCCAATATATCCACATCCTGGTGATATAATTACGTTTACAGATACCTCAAAAGGAGAAGCGGTAATGCATGAATGGGATTTTAATGGTGATGGAATTATTGATTCAACCAAAGAAAATCCAACATGGACATATGATATAGAGGATACATTTAATATCACCTATTCAGTGGTCAGCAAATGGGGATTTAGAAACACACTCTCTGATTCTATTGAAGTTCGATCAATTTGGCCTCCAAAAGCCAAGATTAACCCAAGTGATATAGTAGATAATGAACTTGAATACACATTTGATGCTCGCTATTCCACTGATAGAGACGGAGGAACTATTGTCAGTTATCAATGGGATTTTGATGATGGAACAACAGCAAAAGGAAGTACTGTTACTCATTCATTTTCAAAACCAGATAAACAATATGATGTAACATTGACTATCATCGATGATGATGGGGCAAGTGAATCAACAGTATGTACCGTAAAAATTGATCAATCGGTTCCACCAGTAACAACTATTACTCATGGCATTGGTGATAAAACAAAAGAATGGTATAACAATATACAACGAATCACTTTTGGAGCGAGTGACTGGAGTGAAGTCATAGAAACATATTATAGAGTTAATGATGGAGAATGGAAACAAATAACATCTGGAGAATGTATTTATCTTGCATCTGAAGGGCAATATACTATAGATGCCTATTCAGTCGATTATTATGGAAATGAGGAAATTCCTGTAACTGAAACGTTTGGTATTGATAAAGATGCTCCATCTATTTCAGCAGCTACAACAGGAGAAAAAGAAAATGGATGGTTTACTTCACCTACAACGGTTTCTCTAACTGCTTCCGATGATTTTTCGGGATTGGATTCTATCATGTATAAAATAGATAATAGCGGATGGAAAATATATACAGATAGTTTTACCGTTGATGATGGTCGACATCACATTTGGGCTGTTGCATCTGATAATGCAGGAAATATAGTTGAGGAGAAGTTAATAGTAAACGTCGATAGCAGTCCACCAATGGCAGATTGCTCATATAATGGAGAAGGAAGCAATAATAAATTTTTCCGATCTGTAAACGTCTGCGTTTATGGTGTAGATAAAGGAAGCGGAGTTGATAGTGTATTTTACCGATTAGAGGGAGCTGATTTCAAGGAATACACAAAACCAATTGAAGTGAACACAATTGGGGAGCATACCATCGAATTTTATGCTGTTGATATACTTGGAAACAAAGGTAAAACTGAGTCAGAAACCTTTATTGTGTCACCAGTGAACTTTGAAATGATGTTAGATAAACCTAGGAGTAACCTTTACGTATTTGGCCTTGAATTATTCACTTTGAAAAACCCAATTATCATCGGCCCGATGGAGGTCATAGTTACTCTTGATTCGTTTACAACTCATCCGCCACTTGTTGATCATGTAGAATTTTATTTAGATGGTCAATCAATGGAAATTGACACGAGTACACCGTTCACCTGGCGAATGGAAGGTAGTTTATATGGGAGTCATAGTCTTTGTGTTGAAGCAGTAACCACCACTGATTTCTCAGAAACTGAAAGAATTATTTCTGAAAACGTTGATGTTATCTGTATCATACCATAATAATGTAGCAAAATCTATCTCCCCTTTTCATTAGTATTCATAATAGTGGAATTTCAATTTAGAAAAAAATAGTGTTTCACTGGACTATCTCAGAGATATAGTGTAATTCAGTACCTTTTTATACCTTTGATTGTATGGTAGTAAAACTGTAGAGACTAATCCTTATATTTTCAAAGTGATTACCCAATCAAATGCTTAATTATGGTAGTGATGTAGGATGGATTTAAGAAATAAAATCATATACGTGTTCGTTGCAATAATATTTCTAATTGGCGCCTTTTTATTTATTCCAGGTATTTATACTGACCTGCTCTGGTTTGGAAGTCTTGGGCTTTCTGAGGTATTTATCACTATCCTTAATACAAAATTGATAGCGGGAATAACTTCAGCATTTTTTTGTTTTGCAGTCCTCTTCTTTAACTGGTGGATTATACAAAGAGTTCTTACCAAACAAGAAATTAACATACAAATCACAATTAAAAAGATGATGCCATCCATCCTTGCCTTTTTTGCGTTGATAGTAGGATTCGCTTTTTCATCTCAATGGAATACCATATTAAAATTTTTCAACGCTACTGTTTTTAATGTTTTCGATCCTGTTTTTGGAAATGACATTAGTTTTTATGTGTTCTCCCTTCCATTTTATCAATCAATAATCGGATTACTTTTAGGAATCACAATACTTAGTTTTTTTATTTCATTATTATTTTATTTTTCATATTCACAATCTTTTAGATTCCCTAATTTTCAAAATATTGAACAAAATTTCTTTAAAAACATGGGTAAGGATTTCAAAGGGAAAGAAAAGATTCATCTTTGTGCCCTAGCGGGTATTTTTTTCATCCTCCTTAGCATTTGGATTTGGCTTTCAAGATATTCAATTCTTTTTTCTGATGCAGGTGCTGTATTTGGAGCAGCCTATACCGATATTCATGTCACACTTCCCGTATTAACTATCCTATCTTTTCTTTCAGGGATCATTGGTTTACTGTTTTTTAGTGAATGGAAAATACGTAATTTGAAATATCCATTCATTGCAATTGGCGTAATAATATTCATTTTATTATTTGGTAGTATCATAGGTTTTGCCGTTCAACAATTCGTCGTTGAACCAGATGAATATAATATGGAGAAACCATATATTGAAAGAAACATTAATTATACATTACAAGCCTTTGATCTTAACACGATTGAAGAAATCCCTTTTGAACCGAATTATAATATGAGCTATCAGGAATTAAAGGAAAATACTGTGACTTTGAATAATATCAGATTATGGGATTATAGGGCTTTGAAAGACACATATGCTCAATTACAATTGATTAGAAGTTATTATGATTTCAATGATGTAGATATTGACCGATATTACGTTACTGAAAATGAAACACAGAAATACTTCCAGGTTATGCTTTCTCCAAGGGAGTTAAATCAAGAGGATCTTGCTGAAAAAGCAAAAACTTGGGTAAATCAACATTTGGTATACACTCATGGATATGGTGTAGCATTAAGCCCGGTCAATCGAAAAACTCAAGAAGGTTTTCCAGAACTTTGGATTAAAGATATTCCACCAAAAACGGAGAAAGGGTTAACAATTGATAGACCTGAAATCTATTATGGAGAAAAAACGAATAATTTTGTCATTGTCAACTCCAAGACTGAAGAATTTGATTATCCAATGGGCGGAGAAAATGTTTATACCACGTACAATGGTTCTGGTGGAGTTGGTCTCTCCGGTTTTTCAAAATTAGCCTTTGCGTTACGTTTTGGCTCAATTCAAATTTTAGTATCTGGTTCGGTTACTGATGAAAGTAAAATTATGCTCCATCGAAATATACACGATAGAGTCGAAGAAATTGCTCCATTCCTCACCTTTGATTCTGATCCATATATGATTTCTTCAAAGGGGAACTTATATTGGATTATTGATGCTTATACCACAACAAATAGTTTTCCTTATTCGGAAAGATACGGTGAAGAAAGGACAAATTATATGCGTAACGCGGTTAAAGTTGTAGTTAATGCTTACTCAGGAAATGTTTCTTTTTACATCATTGATAATGAACCATTGATTTCAACATATCAGAAGATGTTTCCTGATTTATTTTCCGATTTTTCAGAGATGCCTGATGAACTAAAAAATCACATTCGATATCCAGAGGATTTGTTCACTATCCAGGCTGAAGTGTATTCGACCTATCATATGACCGATTCTCGAGTGTTTTACAATAGGGAAGACCAATGGAAAATACCAAATGAACTCTATTCAGGTAACACCATAAAAATGGAGCCGTATTATGTATTGATAAATCTTCCTGGTACGAATTCAGAACCAAATTTTATCATGATGACACCTTTTACACCAAAAGGGAAAGATAATATGATTGGTTGGATGGGAGCGAAATCAAATCCATCTGACTATGGGGAAAAAGTAATATATCAATTCTCAAAACAAGAACTAATCTATGGTCCAATTCAAATTGAATCAAGGATTGACCAAGACACTGAGATTTCACAGCGAATGACCTTATGGAGTCAATCGGGATCTAGGGTTATAAGAGGTAATTTACTTGTTATTCCTATCGAGCAATCATTATTGTACGTTGAACCAGTGTATTTGAGAGCTTCTGGGGCTAGTTCTATTCCACAATTGAAACGAGTTATTGTAGCCTATGGAGATAGGGTAGCCATGCGAAATGATTTAAATACCTCGTTACAAGCTGTTTTCGGTGAGCAGATAAATGAAACAATGCCTGATGAAGAACCAATCGAAGGGGATTTGCAGGAGTTAATAAATCAGGCGATAGATTTGTATGCAGAAGCTGAATCGCTTCTAACGCAAGGAGATTTTTCAGGATACGCAGAAAAGATTGAACAGCTTGGGGACGTTCTAAATCAAATAAACAATTTACAAGAAAATCAATCAGGTTCGTAAAAAGGGATTTTACTCAAAAAACAAGTCCGTTATATCAATTTCATATTTTCGAAAGGTTATAATCAATTCCTATTTATTAATGAAGAATAGAGAGGATGTTAATTGATTATTCTATGAATTATTTGGCGGTTGTAAATGATAGTAAATAACTGATTTATTAGTGAAAACGTTGAAAAAATCGTTTTTAATTATTAATTTTCAAAAGTCTTCATCGAAAAATATAACAATAATCATATTATTATATTATTGAAAGGAAGTTTTTGTATGATAAAAAAACAGATAATGCTTTTTATTGTGTTTCTATTGATTGTTCCTATTGTGCCAATATCTGGTAACATGAATATTATCAATATTGATTCTCATGAAACAATAGATATTCAGATAGAGAACACAAAAGATAAGCTTTGTATTGTTGATACTATTATTGGTGATATTCATGTCACGTATTGGCAACATATCGTGAATGGTATTGAAGTGAAAAATGATTCTATATTATTACATAAATCTAATGATAGTGGCAAAATCATAACGTATGAACGGAGTTGGACAGATATCGATGTTTTCTCTTCAGACTATTCAGAATTAGAATTCAACCCATCCAATATTTTCTGGAAAAAGCTCGTGGTTTTTCCAGATGAAAAAGATTGTTCCTCCTTTTATCATTTTCAGGATCATGTCAACTATCCTTTGGTTTGTTGGGAAGTAAGACAAAGGGATGGATCAACAAGTATGTATAATACTGATGGAAAAGCTATAGGTTATGGTATTCCAACTCCACTTGAACAAGGTTTCTCAATAAGTAATGATTGTGATAACGGATTTGGGGATTGTTGGAAAAGCTGGAGACAGAATGCTGATAAATGGTTTCAGAAATGGTGTAATTCAACAATTAATATTGGATTACCAACCATAGAAGAAATATCATCAAATATTAAAAATCATAATACAACTTTCTTTTTTGAATTAGGTCATAGTTATTATCAGCCAACACGTTTTTATGTTTCAAATGGACTCTTTTATAATGCATCTCATCTTCAAAATGATATGATCAGAAGGCAACCAATGAAATTCGCATTTATTGGAAGTTGCGAAGGTCTAAGAAGAATAAACTCGGGAACTTTATCTTATGAATTTAGAAAGGGAGAATTGAATAGTACAGTGACCGTTGGATATGTGGGAATGGCTAATTGTTCTGGCTGGGTTGTGTCTTTAGATTGGCAAGATTATATGTTTCAGCAAATGGATAATGGATTAACGATGAAGGAATCTTTTGATAAAGCGTGTGCTCAATACCCAACTATTGCAAATTGTGTAAGATTTGTTGGTGATGAAGATCTCATCGTTGGAAACAATCCACCTTCTCTACCTAAAAAACCTTTGGGAAATTCTTTTGATAGACCAAATGAACCAGTTTATCTTACGACATCCTCTTTTGATCCGGAAGCTGATTCAATGTACTATTGGTTTGATTGGGATGATAGCACTAATAGCGGATGGCTTGGTCCTTATTATTACAATGATACTGTAAACGTGTCACACATTTGGAATAAAAATGGTAACTATTCTGTGAAAGTAAAAGCAAAAGATGAACATAATGTTGAAAGTGAATATTCAGATTCACTTCCCGTTATTATAACAAATCCTCCCTATAAGCCTGAAACACCGAAAGGTAGATTATTAGGTAAAACAAAAATGAATTATTCGTTTACAACAAGGACTATTGAACCAGATGAAGATACTGTTTTTTATCAGTGGAATTGGGGTGATGGAAACGTAAGTCAATGGCATGGTCCTTATTCATCTGGGGAAAAAGCAAACATAACTTATACTTGGAGTGAAAAAGGATTATATGATATTAAAGTTAAAGCTAGGGATAAATATGGTTCAGAATCTGATTGGTCTGACCCTTTATATGTCACAATGACTAAATCTAAACAACAATCATTCTCTTTAATTGAATGGATTACAAATTGGTTAAGTGAACAATACCCTTTATTTAACCTATTTTTTGATTACTTTATAAATTAAATTGTTATCAATGTACATGATTCTGAATTTGTTTCAATATGATTAATTCGAAAAAAGGTTTAATCAATTTAAAAATTCAATTTCTTTTTAATTAGTTCAAAAAAACAAGGTAATACTATTTATTTTCAATGCCCAAAATTTAAAAAATAACTTCTTATGTTGCTTAAAGATATTGACTATAACTTTTTTAGGAAAAACGATTTTATATAATTTTTTATGTAACCCATAGATAAAAAAGACACTGAAAAATGAACTACTTTTATATGGAATTATTTTTCCGAGATTGAGGTTAAAATTGAATTTTTTATAGGTCATCCATCTAATATAAATTTAAGTTTCAAAAATGTTTTATAGATATGAGTCTTATTATCTATTGTAGAGATGTGGATATATTGAATAAAAAATTATTAGTGATAATTATCACCATCGTTTTTTTGATAATAAGTCTTAGTGGATGTAATGATCCCTCTTCTATAAAAAATGATACAGAGAATAATACTGAGCATAAGCAAAATGAAAAGATAGTACTATCTTTGAATAATATAAGTGTCGATATTAATGAATTTGAAGGAGATTGGGAATTAGTAGGAGATATTTATGTAGATGAAGAATATTATAATAACGATAGAACTTCATTAGGTTATGGCTGGTATTTTTCTGAACGAAGCGAATATAGAATGGAGTCTGAAACACAAGTGGCAAAATATCAGTTAAATTTAAGGATTTCAATGGTTAGGGATGAAGAGGATTATGTTAGGTTAACATATAATGGTTTAAAACAAAAAGCTGAGGAATCATTTAATAATTTAATTGATGAGAGTAACCTTACATCATTAGATAATTTTAACTATTCTTTAAATATGCCTCATGAACAGATTGGAGATATGTCCTCTTTAGTATCTGCAGGTGGACAGAGATCTATAAATGGTACACCTCATTATATTAACATGTATATTTTGTATTATAAGATTGCAAATGTTATAATTGAAATTAATCTTAATTCTCTCACCATACAAATGAGTAAAATTCAAGATGGTAGGGACTTAGTTATTAATGGTGGACATGTCGTTGAAGTTAAATTAAATAATGCACTAGTAAAATCTGATTTATAAATACCTGTAATTGACTTATTAATTAAAAGGTAATATTATTTTTATTGCCAATAAATTTCTCGATTTTTTGCCTTATTTTAGATTAAATTTTCAAATAATTACTAATGAAAAAAGAAAGATTGCATTTATTATGAAGTTAATTGGGGAGAGGGTACTAAAAGTGAATGGCTTGGTCCATTCTTTAATGGAGAAAATATTGAAATAATTCATTCTTGGACGGATAAATGAAATTATGAAATAAAAGTGAAGGCTAAAGATGAACATGGATTAGAATCTGAATGGTCAAATTCAGTAGTGGTTTCCATGCCAAAAACAAAGGAACTATCATTTCCAATAATTGACTGGTTATATGACCGATTCCCCTTCATTGAGATATTGCTAAATTTCTTGATGATTTAATCATTTAACTTATAATTATTTCTCAAAAAACATAATAAATTTTTTTACATAACTCGGATTTGTTAGTATAAAATTAAAGTCTTCTAGGTTTTTTAAAAAAAGTCATTCGTTTATTATTTAATATCCTAAAAGCTATTGTTTTTAATCTAAATGTGCTAGTATATCATCAGAGATTCTTTTAAAGTATACTAATGAAATAAAGATTATTTAACTGAAGAAATTTTAATGGATATAGCCCGTAACCTCCTTAGAAAGATTCGTTCTCCTTATCATTTAATAATTTTATAGACCGAAGCAACATTTTCGTTACATTCTAACCAAAAGATTTATAAAATATAGTAAACTATAATGTACTATGGATACTACAATTCAAATAAGCAATTCATTAAAGAAAGAACTTCTTAAAAGGAAATTTTTTAAAAAGGAAACCTACGAAGAGGTTATTTGGGATTTGATAGAAGACAACCAAGAACTAAGTGAGGAAACAAAAAAAGAAATAGCTCAATCTCGTGCTGAATACAAGGCAGGAAAAACTCATTCTCTTGAAAAAATTAAGAAAGAGATGAAGAAATGAGCTACGAAATAACCTTTACAGATACATCCAGAAAACAATTTAGAAAAATTGAAAAGGATGTACAAGAACGAATTATTAAAATATTAGAGCGTATAAGAATAAGACCAGAAAGTTATGTTAAGAAATTGGTTGGAGATCCAGGTTATAGATTGAGAGTCGGTGATTATAGAGTTATTTTAGATATTCAAAAATCTGAACTTATCATTTTAGTAATAAAAATAGGTTTTAGAAAGAATATTTATAAGACTTAATGAGTTGTTGGGTGTAGGCCGTAAGCCTCCTTAATTCTTCGAGAAATAGAAAATAATTAGTAGATTTGAAAACGTAATTCTATTTAAGTTTAGATCATATTTAAAGAATTGTAATATTGGTTAATTAAGTTTAACCAAAAAAGTTTAATATTGGTAAAACATACTTAACTAATATGGTTGAGCAGTCAACTCTAATTAACTATGTGGAAAAGCAGATAACGGTTGTCTCTAACAGACTTTATGCAAATATTATCGATAAGAATGGTAATGAATATCTTGATAGATTTATTTCAGTAAGAATTAAGCAATATTTAGAAGAATTTCTTATTGGAAAAAATATTGAAAAGAGATGGATTACAATCCCGGGGTTCAGAGGAACTGGTAAAACAACGCTTCTATCTCAGTTGTATCATATGCTCCTTAAAAAAGGAGTGACAAAAGATAGAATCCTTTATTTTTCTTTGGAAGAACCAACGAAACTCCTTCAATCAAATTTGTATGAGATTATGAACACATATGAGATTATTCGAGGAGAAAGCTTGGAATCGATTCAGGACAAATTATTTTTATTTATAGATGAGGCTCATTATGATAAAAACTGGGATACGACCTTAAAAACCATTTTTGATAAATCAAAAAATATTTTCATATTGGTGACGGGATCGTCTGCATTAGCTCTTCAAACAAGTGCCGATTCAGCAAGAAGAATGCATATTGAAAAATTGTTTCCCCTAACTTTTATTGAGTATATGAAATTAAAAAATAAACTATTGCCGCAGAAAAACGTAAAAAATGAGATTAATCAGGCCTTGTTCGAATCCTCATCTGCTCAAGAAGTATTTCAAAAATTACAATCCCTTAAAAAAAAGGCGGTGAGGTATTGGTCTCATATTGAACCGTTCGAATTTGAAAAATATCTTACTACAGGAACACTTCCTTTTTCAATCGGTTTGTCTAAAGAGTATGATATCTATAATAGAGTGATCAATATTCTTGAAAAAGTGATTTATGAGGATTTATCGACGTTGGATAATTATGATAAATCGACCCTTGATAAAATCTGGAATCTCTTAATAATTTTATCAGATACTAATCGTATCAGTCTTGAATCACTCTCAAATAAGATAGGATTGGAGAAACCAACGGTGTTTAAAATTCTTAACACGCTTTCGAAAGCAGAATTGATTTTTCCCATAAAAGCATATGGGGCTGGATCAAAACAAACCACAAAAAGTCCCAAATATCCCTTTTCTGCACCTGCCATTAAAGCATCTCTTTTGTGGAATATTGGAAAATTGTCTCCTAAACCAGAAACATATGGAGGGTTGTTAGAGGATGTCATTGCGTTATATCTACATAAACTTAGCAATATTTCTGGTCATTACACGCTTCATTATGATAGTAGAAAAGAATCTGCAGATTTCATCCTAACAGATAAACGAGATGGAAAGAAAATACCAATTGAGGTAAGTTATGGTGCCAATAAGAGCATTGATCAAACAAAGAAAACAATGAAAAAAACATCTTCGAAATATGGAATAGTCATAAGTAAAAAAGATTTAAAAATTGAGGGTGAGGTCATATTTGTACCGCACAAATTATTTTTCATGACTTAAAACTATGTTTTAAATCGGAGCGGTATGCCTTTTAAATATCCTACTAATTTTTTTAAATATTGGTTTAATTAAATATAATACTTATCATTCAATTATATTTTCGGTATTTAATGAAAATATCGGTTTTTAGCGGAAGTCAAATGGGGAGATACTTATACACCTGCACACAAAAATTTGTATTTTTCTTAGGAGAAAAACAAAAAAATGAAAGGGTGTAAGTAAGAGTGTGTTGGGTGTAGGCCGTAAGCCTCCTTAGTCTCTTTAGAATAATACTATAATTAGAAAAATTGAAGACGTAATCATTTTCCTTTATAACCAAATTTTTTATCGTATATTTCATGATCCATAATATCAAGAACAAAAGCGATAATCTCGATTTTTGATTCACCATCGGTCAATGTATAAAGCATCCGCCAATAATCTGGTAGTTCTACTCTAAAAAGATTGGTAATGCCATAATTTTCTTTGTATTCTTGGGGGATGAGTTTTTTTGAGATGGGATTTCCGTAATGCGGATTAACTTTGATTAATTCGACTTTTTTGTTTATCGCTTTGAGAATTGTATTTTCAGTCTTGGAGTTAGGCGCTTCTTTGTTTAAATGGTTATAGACTTCTTCGGCTTCTGGTGAGAGAATAACGCGTACTTTTTTCATAGTTCGAGTCCTTTGGAGATTGCTTTACGGAGGTTTGGATTAGTATTGTGGATCCAAGTTATTCCATTAAGAGTTACTGCGATTTTATTTTTTAGGCCGAGAATACTGCGTGGACTGAGTGTAACGAAGGTCCGC
>CAZOPW010000003.1:0-61091 GCA_964581795.1 uncultured Thermoplasmatales archaeon
TATCTAAATCAAGGTAATACTTACAACCAAAAGGTGATTTAACATATAACATATACATGTTTTTATCGAATTCTTTTAACCCTATACTCACTCCAGCATATGGTTTGCCAAGTACAACTACACCTGAAGCCTTAATTTTATTATCAAGCAGTGTCGAAAGCACCTGTTGGGTCTCAGTAGTTCCATATGCATTATGCATCTTAATTCCAAAAATATTCCTCACGGTATCTGCAATATGATCATTGTAATCAGCTCCAGTAGAAACAATCGTTTTTAGATTTTGAAAAACGGTTTTTTTAATTTCAGGTATTAATTTAACAGATTCAAGTAAAAAATCAATTGATGAGGGGCCAAGTGTTATAGTTTCAGGTTTCATTTCCATGATTATAGGTAAAGTTTTTTGAGGATACCGTAAAATCCAATCTGATGTAAGAATACATATTGCATAACCTGTCCACAATGCATTAAACAAGGAACGAATGCTAATGGTGTGAGGTAAGATATCAACGATACTTCGACCACCAAGTTTATTTTGATCATACATCCCTGATGCTTGCCAACTATAACAATTACGTATGAAACCTCCCTGAGAATAAACCACAAGCTTTGACCGACCTGTAGTCCCAGAAGTAGTAAAAATGACAGCTTCAGTTTCTAGATTCGTATTTTTTATCGAATCATAAATCAATTTTGTTTTCAAATCTGAATACTGATTTTTCTGATTTATTAAAGATAAAGTATTGAAACCTTGATTGACATCATAAGTTGAAATTCCTGACCTTCTTGCTATACTTTCTATTTCTTCAATAATTCTTTTTTCTTTACTATATTTTATACCTAAACTCTCAACTTCTATTTTTGGATAAACAATACATGATGTATTTGTTATCTTCAACCACTCTTCCAATTCTGAAGTTTCAACAAACATAGGAAAAAAAACACGTACTCCATAAGATGTTAATGCAATCAATAAAAGAGCAGTTAATAACTCGTTATTAACAAATAATGTTGACAGTAAAACAGTGTCACCAACATGTATGTTATTATTTTCAAATTCCTTATAAAGAGAAGAAACAATTAATCTGAGTTTTTTTAATGTGATTTTAAAAATGGTTTCGTTTATATGACTTATCAAAATAATGCTTTCTTCATCTCTGAACGAAATGTCTGAAAATATTAATTCAGCTAAATTATTTATTTTGATATCTGGTAAATCGCATTCCGATTCGATTGTCACGGTAAAATCCTGTGAGATCATCTGTTCGATGTCACCTTTCAATTTCTCCCTCTTTATCGAGTGTGTTCTTACATTAGATAGATAAAGTATACAATTCAATATCTAAAGTGATATACTCAAATTTTTCCCTCTCAAACAAGGTAAGTTATGAATAAAAAAATATGGACTGAGCGGGATTTGAACCCGCGGCCTCTACCTTGCGAAGGTAGCGATCTTCCGAGCTGATCTATCAGCCCAATACTGATAGAGGAAAGGAAAAAATAAAAACATGGTATTTGATTGTTTCTACAATAAAAAAAATCAATTTTGATTTTTATTGATTGACAACAGGTTGTTTAATTTTAGCTTGTTTTAATGCTTCTAACACTGGCAGTTTTTCGCCCATCATGAATTTTTCAAGACTTCCACCACCAGTACTAATATGGGATATTTTATCTTGCAAATTGAGTTGTTTTACTGCAGCAACAGTGTGTCCACCGCCAACAATCGAAAACGCATCAGAATCACTAACGAAAGTAAAAATCTCTTTTGTTCCTTTCATAAAGATATCTTGCTCAAACACGCCACAAGGACCAGATAAGAAAATAGTCTTTGCTTGTTTTAGGACATGTTTGTAATGATCAATTGTCTTTTTTCCTATATCAAATAACGGTTTTTTACTTGGTAAATCATCAAGCGTGATTTCTTTTCGTGAACCCTTCTCATCTATAGCAAAATCAGTTGGAAGAGTGATAGCATCATCATAATTTTGCATAAGGGTTTCAATTTGAGAAAATAATGATTCATTTCCTTCATCAGCTAACGCTTTTTCATTTTCCGCCCCTAACGGTTTTCCTTGCGCATGTAAAAAAGCATTTGCTGGAAGCCCTGTTAATAAGATTTGATCTGCTGTGTTATTTTGTAGTACTCGTTCGATCGTAATAACAATATCAGAGAATTTTGCACCACCAAACAAGAATACACATGGTTTCTCAGGGTTTTGAATAACTCTTGAAAGCGTAGTCACCTCTTCTTCCATTAATCGACCTGCACATGAAGGAAGAAGTGGTGTGAAACCAATAAGTGAGCATTGAGACCTATGAGCTGCAGCAAAGGCATCATTAACAAAAATATCTCCAAGAGGTGCAAGTGTTTTGATAAATGGAGTTTTTGCATGTTGCTCAGCAGATTTTTTCTCTGTTTCATAATCAAGCTTTCGAACATTATCTAAAAATAATACGTCTCCTGGATTAAGTGAAGAAATCGCTTGTTGAGCTTTTTCACCATGTATGTCTTCAACGAATAAAACTTCTGATCCAAGCAAATCTCCAAACACTTCAGCATGTTGCTTTAAAGATGTAAAATCCCAACTTCCTTTTCTTCCTTGATGAGCGATAACAACAGTTTTTGCTTGTTTTGAAACAAGTTCTTTAACTGTTGGAAGTACCCGTTTCATTCGAGTTGTATCAAGAATAGTTAATGATTTTTTATCAAGGGGCATGTTAAAATCGACACGTAAAAAAACAGTCTTTTTTGTAACGTCTACATCATCAAGTGTATTAAATTCCATCATATACCTCAATGCCTCCAAAGCACTGTTATGGTAATCAAGAAAGCGTTATTTAAAAGTATACATCAAATTATAAAAAATTAAGAAATATTATAAAAAAAATAAAAAAATTATATGCTTTGTTGAGCTATATTTACTTGTTTTTGTTGGGCTTCAGTATTATACAAATATTGAATGAGGTCGACTAATCGGTTTGAATATCCCCATTCATTATCATACCAACTTAATACTTTAATAAAACTACCGGAGTCTCCAATCATTTTTGTACTTAATCCATCGATAATTGAAGAATGTGGATTACCTATAATGTCAACACTGACAATAGGTTCTTCGGTATATTCCATGATACCTTTAAGAGTTGTTACTGAAGCATGTTGTAATGCTTGATTGACTTCATCTCTTGTAACTTCTTTTGAAAGTCTACAGGTTAAATCAGTAAGAGAACCATCAGGGGTTGGTACACGAACAGCCATGCCATCAAGCCGTCCTTTTAATGATGGAAGAACTGTAGTAACTGCTTTTGCAGCTCCAGTGGTGGTTGGAATGATACTTGTCGCTGCAGCTCGTGCTCTGCGAAAATCTTTGTGTGGAAAATCAAGGATTCGTTGATCTCCTGTATAAGAATGAATAGTAGTCATTAATCCTTCTTCAATCCCAAATGTTTCATGAAGGACTTTAATCGGTGGAGCAAGGCTGTTTGTCGTACAGGATGCATTAGAAATAATGCGATGGTTTTCCTGGTTATACTCATGTTCATTAACACCAAGAACAACCGTGAAATCAGGATCTGTAGCAGGTGCTGAAATGACTACTTTATCTGCGCCTGCATTCAAATGTTTCATTGCTCCTTCCCTTTTTCGAAATAACCCTGTTGATTCCACGACAACATCAATATCATACTCCTTCCATGGTAGTTTTTCAGGGTTAACTTGAGAGAAAAATTTGATGAATTTATTATTAACTCGTATTCCATCTTCTTCTTTTTCAACTGTTCCGTTAAAACGACCGTATACAGAATCATATTTGAGAAGATGGGATAAAATGTCAACGTTTCCTAAGTCATTGACTGCTACAATTTCAAACGTTTTCCCATATTGTTCATGTGCTACTGCAGCACGAAGAACATTTCGTCCTATTCTTCCAAATCCATTAATTGAAACGCGAATCATCCCGTCCACCGACCAACTAATATCATTATTTCTATTTAAGCATTCCGACGAGATATGCTTCAGTTGCATCACAAATTTCTACTGTCCTTTTCACTCCTAAAGGAACAGGTGTTTTGATGATAACTGGTTTATAATTATTAGAACGAGCAAGAATCGTATCTTGTTTGCCTTTTTGTACCGTGAGAACAGAGAGTGTTTTCCCAATGTATTTTTTATTTCGTTGACCTGTCAAATATTTAGAAATCTTTGAAATTTCTTGAGATCTTTGCTTAACGATTTCTGTGGGTAGACGTCCATTCATGTTTTTGGCTTTTGTAAATGGTCTCGCCGAGAATCTGGTGATGTTTACAATGTCTGGTTGTATTTGTTTTAGTAGATTGATTGTTTTGTGATATTGATCATTTGTTTCTGAGGGAAATCCAACAATTACATCTGTTGAAATAGATAATTCTGGTATACTTCTTCTAGCTCGTTGAATAATGGAAACTCCTTCTTCAATTGAATATCCTCGATTCATAAGGTTAAGTATATGGTTATCTCCTGATTGTAGTGGGAGATGCAAAAAGGAAAAGACATTATTATATTGATAGATGTTTAGTAATTCAGGGAAAATGTTTTTTGCTGTTCGTGGATTCATCATTCCGATACGAATCATAAATTCTCCTTTGATTTTCACGATTTTTTTTATTAACGCAGGAAGAGAGGACCCTCGATCTAATCCATAGGATGCAGTGTCTTGTGCAGTAAGTTGAATTTCCTTACATCCCTGTTGAACTGCGTCTTTCACTGCACAAATAACGTCGTCTTCTGGATAACTATAAAGTTTTCCTCGTGCAAGATGAGTGATACAATATGAACAAGAAAAAAGACACCCTTCAGCAATAGCAATCGGTGCTATAAGATGGGAGTATTGTTTTGGAGCTTTTGCTTTTTGTTCCAAGCTTTCTTGTGTTTCTTTATGATTTATTAAATCTAAAAGATGATGTATCTTTCGAGGAGGTATAAGAAAAGCCTCTGGAAATGTATTTTTCAGTTTTTTTTGTTGAATTGATGCCATACAACCAGCGATTACAACTTGTTTGTTCAATTTTGTGAGTTCAGTTAAACGGTGAAGCATACGTTGTTCTGTCGTTGAAATCACAGTACAGGTTAGAATAATGAGTAAATCAGCTTCTTCAACTGTAGAAACTAGGAAGTGATGAGGATGTGATATAATTAGACCTTTGACCAGATTAGCATCACTTTTATTTGCGGTACATCCATATACTTCAACGTAACATTTCATTATAAAAAAAGAGAAAAATAGCTTATATTTAACTGCTTGCTTCTGTAAATCGGTTGATAACAAATGATTTATCAAGATTTGATAAAAAGAATCCTGCACGTGGTCCACGTTTTTCACCAAGAATGGCTTTGTACACTGCAGTGAATGCTTTTTTTGGAGAAATTTTATGTTGTTCACTGATTTGATAAATCAGATTGTGAATGTTTTCAGCAGACCATGTGGTTTCTTCAGCATACTGGGCGATGTCATAAAGTAATTGTTGTTCCTCTTTGGAAAATGAAATATTTGGTAGATTTTTTTTCACCGTGAATCGAACTGCTTTTGGGGCAAAATGACTAAGCCAATACGTTGCATGTTCCTTTCGTTGACGAAGATGTTTTTCATCTTCTTTACTGATTGTATTGGGTAATTGTCCAGTTCGATGCAATATTTCTTTTACTTCTTCCCATGAATCTCCAATTTGAACTACAGTAACTAAATGACGGAATGGTATTTGATACGGTATTGAAGTTGGAATTTCACCTGGTTGGGAGAGTTCATAGATTGCATCTAAATCTTTGTAACCCTTAATACGTTCTTCTTCTCCAAAATACATTCGTTCAACTTGATCGTATTCATCAACTAGGGTGAGTAATCCAAATCCTGGATCAAATGTAATATGTTTTGATGGTTGATTTCTCATGATCAAGAATCGTAATACTTCTGGAGGAGTCATTTGTAACATTTCATTAGCGCTCAATGCTGTTCCTTTTGAACTATGCATCGCTCCTTTGCCTTTAAGCAAAATAAACTCATACATCGTAAAATCAGGGGCGGGGTAATCATAGATTTTTTCCACGATTTCCTCACCAGTTTCTCTAGCACCACCAGTTGTTCCTAAATCTTTTCCAAATGGTTCAAACGTAACGTTTAAAAGTTTCCATCGAGCAGGCCAATCAACTCTCCACGGTAGTTTACCGACTCCATCTTTTCGAATATCACATTTACCTGAATATCCACATTCACAAGAGTACTCGATAAAAGGGTATTCATATAATTCCGGTTTCGTTGTCGTTAACCGTTTGCAGTTCTGGCATTGGACATTAAATGGTAACCATTGTTTCGGAAGAGTACGCTTGGATATTCGTTCGATGATCTCTTTAATATCATCAGTTCGCTCTAATGCAGTTTCAATTGCCTCATGATACACACCAGTTTTATACATTTCATTTGCTCGAAACACCCGTGGTTCAATACCTAGCTCTTCTAACGAATCAAGAAAAGCGAACAAATAATGATCAGCGTAACTATCATGTTTACCACATGGACATGGAATTTCAGAAATTGGTTTTCCTACATATTCTTCATATGATGGGGGAAGATATGGATATACTTTTCTGAGATGATCAAAATCATCAGCAATGTAAATGAGTTCTGCGTCGGCTCCAATTTTTATCAAAGATCGATATACAGCATCTGTGGTAAGAACTTCCCTCATGTTTCCAATGTGAATCGGACCTGAAGGTGTAATTCCTGTTGCTAGTACATGATGATCTGCTTTCGGAGCAAGTTCTTTTGCCAATACATCAGCCCAATGCATAATGGTGCACCATTCATCTTTATTTTAAATGTTTTACTGATAAAAAAGAAGAAAAAATAAAGAGATATCAGTGTATCATTATATAACACGGGCTCTAATAAGTGCTCGTAAAGGAACCTTGCTGATATCATCTTGTGCTCTTTTGTTAAGGATTGCAAGGCACAACTGGGGGTTTCCTTTTTCTTCTTTTGTAGAATTTATCGCTTTTTTAAATGTTTCACCAGTTCCAACCATGTCATCTACTAAAACAACGTTTTTATCTTTGACTGTTGCAAAATTTGATGAGAACAACCCTGGTGTTTCATAATGAGGTCGAAATACTGCGAGTTCAAGCCCTAATTTCTCAGCAACAAAGGTAGCATAAGGAATACCGTTTAATGCGATGCCAACTACCGTATCAATTTCCAATTCATTTTTCTCCATTTCTTCAAGGAGAACATCACAAAGAGCATCAGAAATGAAACTCATTCGGGTAGGGTAAACACCAACGCTTGTCCATCCTATCTTTACGTCTCCTTCTGGTTTTTTATCTTTTCCTTTGTTAAGAAGCCATACTGCGGTTTCTTTGGAAACATTAAGATCATCAGCAATTTCATGATCAGTAAGACCATTTTCTTTTAATTTCAAGGCCTTTTTTATTAGCGTATCAATTTCTTTCATAAACTATCTCACCCTTTCTGGTATGTATGAAAAAACATTATTTAGATTTTTGCTCAATAAAAGCAGGATAATGATTTAGACTAATCAATGATTTCATAAATAAAAAACGAGGAGAAAAACATAAATAATGGTTGTAGATGTAACTGGATAATAGAGAATTCAATAAGGTTGATGAATATACATGGCAAAGAAGAATAAAGGCGAAGGTTTTCATTCATCTGCAGGACTTATAAGATATTTTGATGCAGAAGAAAAATCATCAATTAAAATTCCTCCATGGTTTGTTGTTGCCATGAGCATTGCGACAATGATAATTATTACCGTTGCCCATTTGACAATTCAATTTTAAATCACTACAAAAATGATTGATCAAACTCAATTTTTCTACTAAATTTTATTCCTTTTTAAGTTCATCAATAGTCATTTGTTTTGCTTTCGCTAAAGCTCCATCAATGTTTTCTTTTTTTGGCCCACCACTCTGAGTCATTTTTGGACGACCACCACCACTTCCACCAATAAGCTTTCCAACCGTAGGAGCTATCTTTTCTCCTAAATCAATGTCTACATCTTCAGATGCAGCAGAAGTAATTTTCTTTCCATCGTAAATATGAACGACAATAGAATCTTGTTGGATAAGTGCTCCCGCAGTAGCATTCGCTTCGGTTTCTGTTTTTGCAGTCAGCACTTTTGTATTAGTTCCAGGAATGAGTTCCGCTTGATTTAGTAAATGTGAAATTTTTTCCTCAGAAATGGATTTTTTCTTTTTCTTTGTTTTTTTCCAAATAGCGAATAAATCCTCACCTGCTTTTGAAAGAGTCAATACTTTTTTATTTGTTGGTAAAGAATCTTTTGCTTCATTAAGAAATCTTTTCAAGGTTTTTGGAAGTTGATCAACAGGTACGGAGAACTGGCTTGATACGTTTTCAAGTTGTTCAGAAATATGATCATGTTGTTGAATTTGATAGGCATGGTCTAATATAGATACAATGGTTTCATACATGTTTTGTTCTTCTTTTTGATATTCATCAACCATGGAGCCAGCCGCAAAAACCAATCGATTTACTCCATCTTGGATTCGTTCTGATTTCAAAATCCGTAATTTTTCGATTTCTTCAATATTATTCAAATGTGTTCCACCACAAGCTTCGACATCTACATTGGGAATATGAAGAACACGAATGCTATTGCCTGGAGGAACACCTCCTTGATATAATCTAAATCCATATTTTTTTTCAGCTGTGTTTCTATCATATACCTGTTTTTCAACAGGGATTTTTTCTCTGATAAACTCATTTGCTTTTTTCTCAATTTCTTGAATTTCCTTTTCAGATAAACTCTTGTAATGAGTGTAATCAAAGCGAGCGTTTTTCACAGCAAGTTGTGAACCTGCTTGCCAGACGTGATCACCAAGAACATGTTGTAATGCACCATTGACAACATGAGTACCTGTATGATGCTTCATAAGTTGATACCTTCTGTTCCAATCGATGCAACCATGGATGGTATCTCCAACTGACACTTCTCCATCAATATGATGAAGAATCGCATTATTTTCTTTTGTTGCAGCAGTCACCGATAAGTTATTTCCTGCAGAGGTTGTAATAGCTCCCTTGTCACCCGGTTGACCTCCTCCTTCAGGATAAAACGTTGTTTGATCAAATATTGCAATTGTCCCATTCGTTTTCTTCTCTGTCCATACAACTGTTGCATCGAATTCTTTAATGTAGTGATCGGAATAATAAAGCGGTGTCGTTGATGGTAAGTTTCTTTGTTCCTGTTGCTTATGCGTTTGTTTTTCTTCTTTTGAATGAAGATTAGCTACCATTGATTCAAAATTCTTAGGAATAGTAACCTTTACATTTTGTTTCTCAGCAATAGACTGAACGATTTTCGGTGGCATACCATGAGTATCATATAATGTAATCAATGTATCATCATCGATTTTCTTTTTTTCCATTAGAAGACGACGGACCATGTTCTTCCCCTTCTCTAAGGTTTCATGGTATCGTTTTGTTTCTGTTTGAATCATATCTCGAATTTGTTTTCGTTGGGATGCAAGGGAAGGAAAATCATCTTGTAATAGGTTAATATGCAATTCTATGATATTTTCTAATGGTTCTGAAAGATCTAGGTGTTCAATGAATCGTAAACATCTTCTAATTAACAACCGAGCAAGATAACCTGCTTTCACATTAGATGGAACAATACCATCACCTAACATAAACGCTAAGCTTTTTGTATGATCTGCTAAAGACATAATCAAACGCTTTTCATTTCCATGTTCAGTATGTTTTTTGATCCATTGGATGACTGAAGGAAACACGGTTTCATACACAGTTTCTGTCCCTTGAGTTAACCATGCGATTCGTTCTAATCCATATCCTGTGTCAACGATATTTAGTGGATTCTGAGTATAGGTTTCGTTTCCAATTGTGTATTCACCATGTTCAGCTTCTTTCATATTCATAAAAACAAGGGTAGCAATTTCAAGACCTCCAGCAAGGACTTCTAAACATGGCCCAGCGTTGCCTCCACCATGCCAGAGTTGTTCTTTATAGGTGATTTCCTCCCGAGGAATTCCAATTGTATTAACAAAAAAGTCATCGCAATAAAAAACAGTTTTTTCTTTCCAATAAATTTCATCAATGTTTTTATTGAATGCGTGATGCCCCATCATTTCAAACATGGTGAGATGTCGACCGCTTTTGCCGACTTCATCTAAATCATTAAGTCTGATGCATGGTTGTGAAATTGCTAATGGATTTGCTGGTGGTGGGACTTCTCCCGAAGTGACGTGAGGTTGAAAATCAGCAATTGATGCTATAGTAAGATAAATATCTGATCTCCATCGTGCGACAACAGGGTATCGTTCTCCTGTTTTTGGATAATGAAGTCGAGTATGATCATGCTGTTCAAAATATGAAAGAAAGGCTTCTCTAACCTCATGCAAAGTTAACTTTTTTGAACCGATTGGATTTCCAATAAAGTGAAATGGGACACAAGGTTGATCACCACATTTTTCCGCATTGGGATTTAGTGTCCAAAAGAAGGCACCACACTGAGAGCATTGTTTCCTAATATACCCATGGTCATGAAAATATTGTAAATCTAATTGTTCTTTGAGGAATTCATTCATTTGCTTTCACCGTCTACGAAGTAAGTTTTAAAGTCGGATAAACCAGGGTAATTATTGTTCCCTCTTTAATAGTTGTCCCCTTCAAGAGGTTTGAATTAAGTTAAGCAAAAATACTGGGAGTTATGATGAAAAAATTGGGTGTTAAATATTGAAGTATTTATTCTAAATCAATATTTATTTTTTCTTCACGAGCAAGCCATCCGACTGCTTTATATACCTCTTGGGTAGGTAATGAAGATTCCTTGATGATATGATGAACACTTGATTTACCTGATTGATGTAGCAGATGCCAGAGTACACCTGCGTTTGTGCCAATACTTGTGGTTAAATTCGTTGGAGAAAGAGAATATTTTCCCTCATCACATGAGATTTTATCTTCTCGTGCTAACCATCCAATTGCGATTTCAGTTTCATACATTCTAAGATTGGTCTTTTTCGCAATTTCATCAATTGGTAAAGGTCCTTCATCGGCAAGTAAATCCCACACTCTGCCTGCGTTTCTCCCAAATTGATTAATTGTGTTAATCATATTTTTTTATTCACCACCATTCATGACTATGTAAACAGTGTTTTCTATTTAAAAATATTTTTATTGTTTACGTGATATAAATTATTTCTTTCTCGATGTGAATGAACAGAAATACCAAAGATATATATAGGTAAAGGATTATAATATTGGCTTAACTTCCATATCACAACATTTATAAGTGGTTAAATGGTAAATCACTCGAAATACTTAAGAAAGAAATCTTATTTTACCCTAAAGTTAAAACACATAATTAGAGGTTTGTCATGGCCGAAACGATTGAACAATTGAAATCAAAAAGAGATGATTTGCAAAAAATTGCTAATGAACTCAAAGAAAAACGAGATAATTTACACAAAAAATCCAAACAATTAGCTGAAGAACGAGATAATTACAATGCTACCATTCGTTCACTTCGAAATCAAATAAATGAACATAAGAAAAAAAGAGATGATCTCAACGATCGTGTTCAACATGCGAAAGATCAGCGGAATATACTTAATGAAAAAAGCAAGGATATGAAAAAAGAAATCCGTTCATTGGAAAGAAAACGAACTTCTGGGAGCGGAGAAAATCTTGCGAAACTTCGGAAACAATTACATGTATTAGAAACAGAACAGATGACACAAGCAATGTCGCCTCAAAAAGAAAAGAAACTTATTGAAACCATCTCAGAGATTCATACAAAAATAAAAAAACAGGAAGACGAACTCAGTAAAGATCCTAAGTTAAAGAAAGCATTTGAAGAAAAGGAAATATTCAAACAAAAAGCAGAAAAACAGCATGAGACAGTAGAAGAATTAGCCTCAAGAGCACAAAAAGAACATGAAGAAATGATTAAACTCATTAATAAACTTGAAAATCACATAAAAAAGGTTAATCAGATTCAGGAATTAATCGTGAACACCAAGATTCAAGCTGACGATGTCCATAAAAACTTTATCGCTCATGTTGATAGAATTCATGAAATCGAACGTGAACTTGTATCAATTAAAGAAACATCATATCGAAATAAAAAGAAAGCAGAGAAAACCTCGATGCATAAAGAAGCAAGTGATATTTTCGAACGATTTAAGAAAGGGGAAAAACTCAGTACTGAAGATTTGATGACTCTTCAAAAAGCTGGCTTAATATAATAAGATAAAGTGGTTAAAAGAAACAATATAAATTATGAACAGCACCTTGCTATATTATAAATTCAATTCTTGTGGTGTGATAAAATAATTAAATCAAAATTTTGATGTGTGGAGTGGGAGATTAGATGCAATGTGAATTATGTGGAACGGATTGTGGTGGACATTGTAAACCTGCAATGGTTGATGGTGTTAAAATGATGCTTTGTCCAAGTTGCATGAAACATGGAAAAGGCGTTAAGGAAGTCCGTGGAACACCTGAACATGTCCATCGATCTTTACTTAGAAGACAAAGACGTCATCGAGAAAAAGATGTATATCAAAAAATGGATAGAGAAATCATTTCTGATTGGGGACAAGTCATTAAAAAAGCTCGGCAGAAAAAAGGATTAACTCGTGAAAAACTAGGGTTCAACATTGGTGAACGTACAGTAACTGTTTCAAAAATTGAAAATGGTGAATTACGACCATCCGATGATGTTGCAAAAAAACTTGAAAAGGAATTATCAATTGAACTTTTTGAGGAAGTTAAAGAAGTCCACACTCCGGTTTCTCAAAATGCAGATAAAGGTCTTACCCTCGGTGACTTCATCAAAAAAGAAGATTAACGCTCATGAATGAAATTGATATTATTCATGCTGTTGAAGCGATTAAGAATCAAAAATTAATCGTGTACCCAACAGACACGTTGTATGGATTAGGTTCAACAATTAATAGTGAAAATGCAATCCAGTCTATTTTTACTGTTAAACATCGTCCTTTTTCAATGCCTTTGCCAGTAGCAGTATCAGATAGAAAAATGCTTTCAAATTGTGTTGAATTAACCCCATTAGCACGTCATCTCGCTGAAGCCTTTTTTCCCGGTAAAATTACGCTTGTTTGTCAGAAAAAAAAGAATATTTCAGATCTTATTACATCAAATAAAAACACTGTTGCAATTCGTATCCCCGATGATGAAATCGCATTACAATTGATTAGTAAAACAGGTCCGTTAATTGCGACAAGTGCAAACATACATGGTAAGCCAACACCGGCATTTGTTTCTGAAATTCGCAAGTTGTTTAAACCTTCAGTTGTTGAGGTCTTTGTTGATGATGGACCTCGACAAGGTCAGCCATCTACGATTATTGATGTTACAGGCTCTCACCCGGTTATTCTAAGAGAAGGGAGTATTCCTGCATATATTATTCAAAAGATGAGTGAGACTTTATGAACGATGATGTGTTTGAAAAGTATATGAAAGCTGGAGAAATTGCAGCAACTGCTCGAGACAAAGGTGCATCTCATATTAAAGCAGGAGTGACCTATAAAGAAATTGTTAATGAGATTGAACATTTAATAATGGATAACGGAGCAGGAATTGCGTTTCCAACAAATATTGCCGTTAATCATATCGCAGCACATTTCACACCTCCTCTTGATGATGACCATGTATTTCGTGCAGGAGACCTTGTAAAAGTCGATGTTGGTGCTCATATAGATGGCTATATTGCAGATACTGCACTAACTATTGAAATCGAAACTGATGAGCAAACGGATTTACGTCAGGCTTCAGCGGATGCGTTGGATCAAGCTATTAGCTTGATGAAACCAGGTGTAAAACTTTCTGAGATTGGTAAAAAAGTAGAACAAACGATTCAAGGTTATGGATTTAAACCAATTGATAATCTCACGGGTCATAGTTTAAATCGATATAATCTTCATTCTGGGATGTCAATACCAAGTGTTTCTTCTATGTCATTTCATCGAAAACCCCGAAAAGATGATGTGATTGCTGTTGAACCTTTTGCTACGACTGGTTCAGGTCATGTTGTTTCAGGAAAAGGAAGTCATATTTATTTATTGAAAAGCGGGAAGAACTTTCGCAGACTTCGTGATCGTCGCAGCCGAGTGATGATGAAAAAATTACAGCATCATTTTCGCTCGCTTCCGTTTGCTTCAAGATGGTGTGAGGGCATAGTACCAAATGTACCGGTGTCATTAAATTGGTTAGAACAAAAAGGAATGATCCATCATTTTCCACAATTACTTGAACAAAATACAGGATTGGTATCTCAAAAAGAACATACTATGATCATCACCGAGGATGGATGCCAGGTGACTACGTATGGAAAAAAAGCAGATTAATAAAAATGAATCACTGGAGGATTCAAAAGAAAAAAAGGATTCATTTATACGTTTTGATCAACTATCTTGGACACAAATTAATCAGTTATCTCGTCGCCATACATTGTTTTTTCTACCAATCAGCCCTTTAGAAGAACATGGCCCTCATTTACCTGTTGGAACTGATTTGTTAACCGCCCAGGATACAGCAGTTGCTGCTATGAAACAGATTAAGAAAAATCATCCTACATACACCTGTGTTCTTCTACCGGCAATTCCACTTGGTTTTGCAGGGTTCAACATGGATTTTCCAGGTACTGTATCTGTTTCTTCTAGGGTAGTTAAAAACGTTTTGTTTCGTTATGGGTCAATGTTAGCAAATCATGGTTTTCGCCATCTTATGATTTGTACGTATCATATGGCTCTTGGTCATCTTAAAGGAATTTATAATGCCATGAATCTTCTTCGTAGAAAATATGACATGATAATTTGTGAACCATGGAGCCCTCTTTTTTATAGTGAAATAATCGAAAAAAAGGAACCTCGTATTGATTTTGATACAAGTAAAGAAGTCCATGCGGGGTTTAGAGAAACATCGTTGATGAAGTATACACACCCTTCACTCGTCAGTGAGGAGTACAAGAAATTACCTTTTGTCTTTAATGAAAAAGTAATGACACCTGCAGTGTTATTTAAATCGTTTAAACAACTCGGTTTTTCTGATGGATATATTGGTTCTCCTTCTAAAGCAGATGCGTCTTATGGAAAATGGTTTTTTCATTTTACTATAGATAGTTATGTTTCTGCTGCTGAACACATGATTCATCACAAACCATTACCTGATTTACCGAAAAAAGTGAAACGAAGAATGAAGTTATTGTTTTGGCTGTAATCTTTCGAGTAATGATCCAACCATAAGGGGCATGATCACTGTTGCATCTCCCTCTATCGTAATGTTATCGGAGTGTTCTTTGATTTTTCCCCAGGAAATCGCTTCTCTTGTTTGTGCCCCACTTAAACTTCCATCGTATTCAACTGCAGTTGTGATATACACCGTGTAGTCTAAGCCATCTTTGAATTGATTCCACCAAATCGTGTGATGTTTACTGATACCTCCACCAATGATAAAAGCACCACTTTTTTCAGCATCAAATACAAGATCAGAAAGGTCTTGTTCATCGTGTAAAAGGTCTACGGTGAAATCACGATGAGTTTGATAAAACATCCAGAGTTGTGATCCAAATGCACCATCTGTGATACCAGGTACAAAAACAGGTATGTTTTTTTTCCAAGCCCAATATAAAATTGATTCCTTTGCTCGAGGTTCAGATGAAAGACGTTTGCCAAATTCCATACTTAGTTCTCTTGTTGACCACGTTTTTTTCTGATTGTATAGCTCCTGAAGAATTGGTTGCATTTTTTCTTCAAGAATACTACCATAACATTCATTTGGAATGAATATATTCCCTAGTCGATTGATCCCTTGCCGGTGTAGTTCATTATCATCCGCGATAAATGTTCCATGATAATAATCACGCCATACTCGCGCTAAATCATGATCTAGGGTTCCTGCAGTGGTGATAATAACATCTACAAGATCATTTTTAATGAGGTCTTTGATAACTCCTCTTGTACCTGTTGAACAGATACAAGCAGGAAAGGAAAGAAAACGAACACATTTTTTCTCTTTATTCATGCGTTCAAGAATGTTAACGCCAATCCCAATCTTTTTTGCGGTGAATCCGCCTGATGATTGCAAGGCGGAAACAAAATCATTTAATGATTGAATATCTGACAATGAGATATCCGTGATAGGTGTAAGATCCATGGTTTTTCATTTCCCTTTTTGTCTTGTAACAGCAACCGCTGCATATCCAACACAAGTGTTACTGTCTGAGCAGGTGTCATATGATGTTCCATATTTAAGCAATTCTACTGTAGAATCTGGATACTTGTTTGCAATAGTAAGAAGTGAAATGACTGGACCATATCCACACATTGATATACCATGTTCTTGTATTGCCTTATATAATGCCTGGGGATTTTTTTTGTTGATAGCATCAATTGCATGGTGATCTTGTTTTCTAGCAAATTGGTCTGCTGTTAATCCTGAAGGTGGGAATCGACCATATGAATATCCTTCATGTGAAAAATCACTACTTGCAATTATTGTGATATGTTTTGATTCATTTGCCATAATATTTGCTATATGCTCTCCTATTTGTTGACTGTTTTTCAAGTCCTGCTGAGCCATGACAATGGGAACAATGGAACAATTTTTTTTTAGATGTTTACTAAGATATTTGATGAATGGTAGTTGAACTTCAAGACTATTTTCTTGTTGATGAAGTGTAGCTTCATCTGCAGTAATACGATTTGAGCTGACAAGTTGTTGGACGAGATCTTCATCAATAGGAATTGGACCAAGAGGCGTCTCCCATTCCCCTGATGGATCAACGGCAGCTGCTGGTCCCATACCACTATGATTTGGACCAATGAGAATGCAAGTTTCAGGTAATCCATGTTCAGCAAGTTTAAAAAAAGAATGGGCTGCAAAAGGACCTGAACACGTAAGACCTGCATGGGGGACAATGACTCCGAGGAGTTGTAGCTCTGTTTCTTTTTCTTTCGGAATTGATCCTGGACCAAAGTCATGAGTGAAACAATTTTCCAATTGCTCTTCTAATCTGTTTGCATTTTGTTCATAAAACATACCCGCGACAGTTGTTTTTCTTTTCTCGTTCATTCTTCCACAACAATTAATGATATAAACAATGTTTCTTGATAAGGTTTGTCTTTCAAAACATATAAATACAAGTGATGAATACGGCAATGAAATACTTAGAGATTGGGAGAGAACATGGAAACGGTTTGTCATATTGAAATAGTGAAAGATGGCCGTGATTTTGTTGCCCGGGTTCATCTTTCGGACGGTTCAACAAAAGAATATCGTCATAGTGTATTTGAAGATGCACTTACAGAAATGGTTATCGATTTACAAGAAGAACTCGCAGAGTAAAACACTAAATTTATTCTTTTTCTCACTATTGAAGTAAAAACAAAATAACAATTACAGCAATGAGAGCATACATGGCATACACCATGAGCTTACGTCTCTTCATCATGTTATTATATTTTTGTTTGCATTCTTCTGAACAAAACGTTTCAGAAACAGGGATTGCTTTGCCACAAATTTGACAATGTGAATGTGGTGGGACGTCATTCATTTTTCAATGATTCCTCCTTAACATTTACGGTCCATACCATGTACTATGTTAAAAATATTGTTATTAATCAGCATCAATATCTATTAAAACTTCATTTTCAGAAACTTGAATGTGAACAAGAGATTGAATAGGAATTCCTGTCTCTTGAGTTAAGTTCTTCGCAATAGTTCCTTTATCTACCGCAACAAAAACAGCTTTTACTTTTACCCCCATCAACTTAAGAGTATGTAAAACTGCTTTTAATGTTCCACCAGTACTTAATACATCATCAACAATAACGACGGTGTCATTTTCTTTTAATCCATTAATGAATAATGTTGCCTTTGAATATCCAGTGCATTGTTTCACTGATTGTTCATCAGGTAAACCATAACAACGTTTCCGAATAATAGTAAATGGAATGTTCATTTCTAGACTAAGAGCACTTGCAAGAGGTATTCCCATTGCTTCCATAGTTACCAATTTGTCAAATGGAGTAAATGAACTTATTTTTTCTTTTAACGCCTGTGTAACTTCAGAAAGTAGATCAGGAGTTATCTCAGGTATTCCGTCTGTTATTGGGTGAATGACGTAATTATATTCTCCCTTTTTCACGATGGGTGATTGTTTTAATGATGTAATCAGTTTGTCTAGATTCATAGTTCTCCGACTTCCTTACATGTTTTTTCTAGTACCGGTATGAACTCTTCAATTATTGATTTTGTTATCTGAGGCATTATGACAATTCGAAAACCTGAAAGATGTTCTACTTTGTTTACTTTCCAACCATGTTCTTCTAACTTATTCACAATATCATTTAAATGGTTAACTTTAACAGTGATGACATTAAGGGTAGGTTTTGTTACTGTATTTAATCCAATTGCCTTAATTTTTTGAAGTGTATATTTTGTAAGATCCATTACGTTTTTTACCAGTTCTTGGTAACCTTTGATTCCTAAATGATGAGCGACAGCATAGCCTGCTGCTATAGGGGCTCCAGAACGAGTTCCCAATATACCTGCTTGTTTCTCTGTACTGATACATTGTGACTTCACACTGATTTCTTCTAACCATGTTTTATCTCTGATTACAAGAGTTCCTAATGGGATAGCGGCATATCCCATTTTATGAGCATCAAGAGAAATTGTGCTAATTCCAGGGAGTGTAAAATCAACACATGGTAAATCATAACCGATTTGCCTTAAGAATGGAATGATGAATCCTCCAAAGGCAGCATCCACATGTAAAAAGATATGTTCTTCCTCACAGATTTCTGATAATTCTTCAATAGGATCAATTGCACCAACATCAGTTGTACCAGCAATACCAACCAGTGCCGCTGTTTCTTTTGTTATCTTTTTTTTAATTTTGGATGTATCCATTGTTTGGTTCCTTGTGACTGGTATTGTAGTTAGATTCATGTTCATTAATGATGCAATTTTTTGAAATGAGAAATGTGCTGATTTTGGAAGTATGATTTCTTTTTTTTCAGTAAGTTGTTTTGCGATCCACATCGCGGCAATATTTCCTTCCGTTCCGCCACTGACAATGTGACCTGATGCAGTTGAGGGTGCATTTAAAAATTTTAAGATAAAAGAGAGGAAGTGTTTTTCAATTTCTTTTGTACCGGGGAATAATCCTGGGTCACCAATATTTGTTTCTAAAAATTGATAATATGCTTTTTTTGCAATTGGGTGTGGTTGACTACACATTGATCCAAGGACACGACCGGAACTGAAATTATAGTCTTTTTTTTGAAAATCTGCAAGTTTTTTTATGACTTCTTCGCGTGTATCACCAGTTTCTGCAGACATATTTTATCACCAAAACCACACCAGTTAATGTATAATTAATATTTCGGCTTTATTTTCTACATATAGGTCATAAATTAATACTTTGAGTTATAGAAAACTCATACATTTTTTTTAAATTTATTTCTTCTGGATTCTGCTAATTTTTTTACCATATATGATTTGAAAAGTCTGTATTTACGATGTAATTAATTAAGTTATTATGAACAAACATAGGTTAAAATTTTGCCTCTTCTCCAAATTTAGGTAAGGAAATCTAACGATTTCCTCCAGAAAGGATTAGAGGAAGAAAAATGTTGGTAATTCTTTGAAAAACAACAATCAATCATTGGTCATAATGGGGATTAATTCAAACGGGATCTTTGAATCATCTCTTTTGATGGTAATATACGAATGGAAATAGGGCTGAAATGTCATTTTCTCGAAGAAAATACAACTACCTAAGAATAGAGAAGAATCAATATAATTAATTCAAAATAAAAAATTTAAATAAAAAAGAGGAAAAATTAGTTTACCTGCTATTAATGTGTATAATTCAAAAGTCCTATAAAAAAATTTATTTTTCATCACTGTCTTTCTCTAAAGCTTCTTCCTAAAGATTTTAATACTCGAAAATCTATTTTGGTTACATGATGGAAAAAAAGGATGCGGCTGAGGAGGTTACTACGTTTTTAAAACTTCCTGTATACACCCGATCTGGTGATTATGTAGGACATATTCGTAATGTTTTTCTAGATATGGAACAAAAACGTGTAAGTAGTTTACTTGTAACAAATACGAATGCTTCAATTGTTGAAGGATCTGTCGATGTTGCAGTTCCATACCGATGGGTGAATGCAGTAGGAGATATTGTCATTTTATCATATTTTCCCGAACGAGTAACCACTCAGAAGAAGGAAGAACCTACTGAAGAAGAAAATCCTGATGATATTGATATCATAGAATAACCAGATTTTTTTGGTTATTTTCTGATTTTTTATTCAACTCAATATATAGTTTTGATTTCGCCTTCAATTTTTCTGAAACAACCACATTACGTTGATATGTTTTCTTTCAACTAAATAGAAATATTTTTATTCTTCTAAGGAGTTATAATCAATGGTAAAAAGTTTTAAAAGCAAATCCTTTTATATAATGAAGTTTATATTTTATTAATGGATGTTTGCCTATCTCAAAGATGTTGTTTCACCACAATTGTACAACAATCTTTAAATAGGTTAATAACAAAAAACATCTACCGGGAATAACGAATAATAGGTGAAAAAATGGTCAAACGAAATGGACTGATAACAACAGGTGCACTTGTTTTACTACTGCTAAGTATTGCAATCATGGGTCCTGTTGTTTCTGCTGAGGATACGGCTACGACCGCAGATCAAACAGATCAGAATCCAAAACTGTTTAGCTTTAATTCTTACATTCAAATTTATTATGATACTGCTCCATTAAATGAAAATTTGCAGATTGATGAATCTAAGAACGTTCCGATTACCATCACATATAAAACGGATGTACCTTCTGACTTTTTGAGAATTTTGCCATGGCAATTGAGAAATATCTTACTATACGGTAGTATGATTGGTCCAATGCAACAAATTTCATTGGAAATATTAGATGAACCAGAATGGGCGGATATTACGCTTGCAAAAAAGGATATTTTAACAGATATTCCAGTTCAAGGAAGCCCTACTACGGAACAAACAAGTCTTATTCTTTCACCATATGAAGAAGCTCCTGCTCAACCTTATACGATTACACTTAGAGCATCTTGTGGCCAGATTGGCCGGGTTAATGGATTTAGCACTGCAGTTGATATTGTATTTACTCCTTCATTCGTTCCGACAGTGACTATTGTTCCTGAAAGACCAACAAGAACGGTTGGACCTCGTGAATCTGTTAACTTCGAAATAAGAGTTAAAAATGAAGCGAATAAAAAAGCTCGAATTACTCCAAGACTCAATACATCTGCCCCAGATTGGAGTCCAACAATCAATCCGCCGTTCTTTGATGTCTTGCCAGGATCTGAAGAAAAATTTACTTTTTCAGTTTATACACCATATGATTTTGGTTGGCATAATGAAATCCAGTCATTTCAAATTGATTTCACAACTCGAATCTTTCCATTACAAGAAGATGCAGCTGTTGGAGGACCATATGCAATCTATCTTCGAATTAATAATTATGGATTCTCTACACCAGGATTTGAACTATTGCCAATACTTGCGGCTATTGGTATTGCGTTAATACTCGTAAGAAATAAGTATCTTGATAAAAAATAGATTAATTCAATTTCAAAAACAAAAATATAGGGGAGTCATAAGTGCGCTTAAACCGATGTACAGTTATATTCATCTTATTGCTCTTTTCTTCTTTAGCATTAATTACACCAGTTTTAGCTCAAGATGAAGAGGTGTCAGAAAATGCTGCTGAGATTAATGCAAGGATCATGGGGGATATCCCATCTATTAGAGTTACAGATTGGACTCAAATTAAACTAGAAGTCACAGATGCATTTGGAATTGATTATAGGCAGCTCAGTGAACAAGTTCCTCGATTTATCATGGAGTTTCTTTGGCCATTAAATCCTTCGTTTCCTCAACCAGTAAAACGGTATCTTGGTCCAATGTCCATTCGTTTAATAC
Source organism: uncultured Thermoplasmatales archaeon (assembly GCA_964581795.1). Lineage (GTDB taxonomy): Archaea > Thermoplasmatota > E2 > DHVEG-1 > DHVEG-1 > EX4572-165. The sequence continues at coordinate 22,040 of CAZOPW010000003.1, forward strand.
CTGAGATTTACGACGGTAATGCGAATGGATGGCAATTACGGATGAAAACCTCAACAATTAATAACACGTTATCAGGGGATAAACACGAGGTAACATTAGAGGTTTATGTTGATGATTCTTCCATTGATAATTCAGTTGTCGTTGGAATAAGATGTATTAGATTGGACACTTTCGGCGATCCAATAGGTGAGTCTTGGATTTATGTTCCTGTAAAAGCATCTCCAACGAATTATATTAAAATGGAAACTCTTCAGGATAGTAGAAAAACTACTGCTCCAAAGACACTGGTTGATTTTAAGTTAGATATAAAAAATGAAGGATATTATAAGGACGTATTTGAATTTGAGATTGAGGAAGAAAATGGGTTAATGGCTTTAATGAATCAACAAGCTGTCACTTTGCTTCCAGGGGAAACAAAACGGCTCACTCTTGAAATTTTAACACCTGAAAAATTATTTGATCCGGGGACTCCAAACGAAATACAAATTTACGTTCGTTCAACTGGAAATACCACGAAAACACTTGTAGGAACACTTATTGTGATCACTCAAGGCGTTCATATCTCACCACTTTTTGCAATCATTGCTATTCCAATTATTGTTTTGATAGTAGGTTTCTACATTGGTTTTGTATGGTATAAGAATAAAAAAGACCGCGAATTGTATGGAAAACCTAATAAACCATGGAATATCCCAGAAGAAAGTCAATATTTAAAAGAAATGAAGAAAAAGGATTCTGAGAAATATAATCAAGTTTTAGACATGATGAAGCAGGAATATGAATCTGCACTTCTTTGGTGGAAAAGTGAACAAAAACATAGTGAAGGAAAACAATCTTTTTCATTATCTGATAAATTTTCTCACATTTTTTCAAAATCAAAAGAAGAAACTGAACGGCCCAAAGAGGAAACAAAAGAGGAAGCTGCTGAAAAAAAGAAAGAAGAAACGGAAAAATCAGTTAAAAAAAAGAGTAAACAACCCAAAAAAACAACGAAGAAAAAAGAAGAAGAGGAACCAAAAGTTGAGGAAGAAAAAAACGTAGAGAAAGAAAAAAGAAATCAAACTGGTGAATCTTCAAAACAAAAAAAGGCTTCGCTATCTGATAAAGTAGTAACTGGATTAAAAAAATGGTTTACAGTTCCAAAAGAAGAAAAACAAAAAAAACAAAAACCTGAAAAAGAAACAAAAATAAGTGAAACAAAAGAATCAGATAGAGAATCTGCTACTGAAGAAAATGTTCAAAAGGAAAAACTGCCTGAGGATGATTACGAAAAAGAACTCAATCAAATTGAGGAAGAACATCGAAAGAAAAGAGTCCGAAAACAAAAGGAACAAAAGCAATTAGAAAAACAAAAAACAATGAATAAAATTAAGCGTGCTCAGGAAAAACAGCGGCAAAAATTAAACAAGTAAATTAAACCTGTTTTTTTTTTCATATAAATTTATTAAAATTTATAATATATTTATTTTGATTTATTTAGAAATATTTAAATTTGTTTTTTTCATTACAATCTCTAAATTGGGAGGATTAAGGAGAGGTAGTATTGATTCAAAACAGGAAATTAATTATAATTTCAGTAATTATTTTCTTACTACTCTTCCCTATATTGAATTCTGCTAGGGCAGAAGAGGATGTAAATATTTTCATTAAAGCATTCAGATTTGGTTTAATGAATCAAAGATTTGATCAATACGTGGAATTTGAATATAATAATTCTTTGATTAATGAGAGTTTGCGTGTTGATCAATCACTTAATCTTCCGATTACATTGAAATATTGGACGAGTGTACCAGATTCATTGTGGACAATTGGTGTATGGGGATTTGGACTTTTAGATCCTATTCGAAGATATGCATTCATGGCTGCAAATAAAATAGTGTATGGAATGAGTATGCCCCAGCAATTTATTCAACTAAATATCACATCAAAACCATCCTGGCTCGAGTGTTATTTCACAAAAAATAGATTTCCAATAAATTTTACAACATTTAATGATTCTAATAATGATCGAGGATCATTTCTATTTCCACAAAAACAAACTGGTAACCCTGGTTTTGCTAAAGAATGTTCAGATGACAATAAAAGCATTTTACGAACAAGCCTAATTATTTCGCCGTTAGCTGAGGCTCCTGCTCAAGAATACACAATAGATATAGAAGTGTATCTAGCCCCGCATGGAATGATTACTAAGGGAGTATACAAGGAATCAATAACGTTTACTCCTTCATTTTTTCCAAAAATTGATTTTTCAGTTAAAAAACCAGTTCAACTAATTACACCTCAGCAACCTGTAAATTATCAAATTCAAGTTACAAATACTGCAAATAAGAAAATTAAAGTATTTCCAGTATTCAATAATCTTTCTTCCTTTCAGGGTGATATGAATCCAGAATTTCTTATTCTTAATGCAAACGAGTCATCTCAATTCTTCTTTTCCAAATTTACAGAAAAAGATTTTGGCTGGTATGACAAAACTAAAACATATCCTCTCAATTTTTATGTAACATTAGCACCATTCACAGATAATGAAATGTATGGCCCTTATTCAGTGAATGTAACATTAAATACATACGGATTTTCAACTCCGGGTTATGAATCATATTTTCTTCTAATCAGTTTTTGTGTGATTATTTTTATAATGCGATTATTTGGGAGGAAAAAATGATGAAAAATCTAAAAAGAATATTTATTGGTCTTATTCTACTATCATTTTTTATACTTCCTTCTGTCATAATTATAGATGCAGAAAAATTGGAACAAGCTGAAATCAATGCATATGTTCGTGGCGAATTACCTAGTATTCAGGTAAATGAATGGACTCCAATTAATTTAACAATTGAGAATAGGTTTGGCATTGATTGGAAAAAACTTCAAGAAAATGTATTGAAAGTTATTATTGAAGTATGGTGGCCATTAAATCCAGCTTTCCCTCAGCCAGTAAAACGGTTTTTAGGTCCTACCTCTTTGAAATTAACTGGTTTTGTTAATTCAGATAATAATGATGGATGGCATTTTGAATTTGATCCAGATTTATTCAATGGAAGTTATACCGGGGATTCACATAATCCTACGATGTTCGTTAAAGTTGATGATAATGCGATTAGTTACAATGAAACAGTGATTATTAATTGTACTCGTATAGATGCTCTGGGGATGAACTATGGGTATTCCTGGATTTATTTACCATTAAAAGTCGCTCCTGAATCATATCTTTCAGTATCGAATTTAGAACAAAAAATAACTGTTACACCTAAATCATTGAATACAATTACATTTCACTTAACAAATGAAGGTTATTACAAAAACGTGTTTTATTTGAATACAAGCAGCTCAACTCAATTTTTTTACACTCAAATCCATGAACAATCAGCAGTTATTGAACCCGGAGAAACCCGTGAAGTGAAACTTAGTTTTCTAACACCTGAGAGATTCTATGATCTTGGCACCCCCCATACTATTAATGTATTTGCTCGTCATTCACAAAACGATTCATTCGTTCATATTGGGTCTTTAACAGTGGTTACAAAAGGATTATTTTTATCTCCTTTATTCTTCATTGGTATTCTAATATTAACGTTAATTATTTTGGTTAGTTTGATATTATTCATTTTATATCGCAGATACAAAAAAAGGTCTAAACTATCATTAATTTAATTGACAAGATTTTTTTTATGATCAAACATTTTTTCTTATCTACAAAGGTTACAATAATAAAGTTGGTATAATTTGGAAAATGACACTGATAAGAACTAGACTACTAATGAACAATACGGCCCATAGCCATTTATTCCATTTATAAATAAGAACACCATCAAGTGGGCCAAATGGTAATATATTAAAAAAACCAAGGACTGCATTAATCACAAAAACAAACCCGATAGCTGTTGAAATAAAGGAGTTCTGATTAACAAAGAAGAGTTGATATACAATAATAAGAAATGCAGCAAGGATAATATTAGCACTAGGGCCAGCAATAGCAATACGAGCTTGTTCAAATGGGCGTGGTTTACCTCGAAACATGACTGCTCCAGGCGCTGCAAGAACAAAACCAGTAATAATTGAAAGGAATAAAGAGATCAGCAATCCTTTTGGATACATTCGAAATTCCGACCAAAGACCATATTTTTGAGCCATGAATTTATGGGCGATTTCATGAACGACAAACGCAAATAAAACTCCAAGAAAAGAAAGAAGTAATCCAAGACTTAACCGTCCAACATCAAAATTTAACTGAAAAAGAAACATCATCAACAGACTACTTTGAGATAATGCAAAAGAAAACCCGATTGTTAACACAATGATAGCACTTAGTAGATGTTTAATTTCCATTCGGCTGAATTGGCCGGGTTTTCCCATTTTAAGAGTACCTTTTGGAAAATACATGTATTCTCTTGGAGAAAGTGTATGATATGATTGATACTGTTTCCGTTGATCCGGCATGCTATCAAGTTCTCATCCAAAAACAAATACAAGCTTTATCAACATTTCTTAATAATCTAATCTGAAGAAAAACATGAAAAAATGATGTAACATCATTTATTTATAAGAATGAAGAAGCAATATAAGGGAAGGCCACAACTGTACCAATCATACTACCAATATTTGCCAATGCTACAACCATGAGTAACCGAACTACTCGATTATTCCAAAAGTCACTTAAACTTTCCAGTTTGCTTAATTCTTGGAAATCCCGGATGACTGGAGTTCGCATTTTCGCTTCAACGTAACCTGCGACCCAACCAGCAGCGATAGCAGGATTTAGCGAGGTTATTGGTGCTGCAACAAATGCAGTGATAATTGAAAACGGATGCCCACGTGCAATTAGAGTACCAAGAGATGAAAAAGCTCCATTAATTAAAAACCAATACGCAAACATTCGAATTGACTGCTCAGGGCCACCAATAAAAAAACCATACACGATTAACGCAACAAATAAAACAGGTATTAAATACCCGATTACTTTCAAAACACTAAATCGCTTCTTTGGTACTTGTTCAAGATCTTTGATATCTGCTTGAAATGAAGGATTGTTTACATGTTTCTTAATGCCCTGTAAATGTCCTGCTCCAACGACAGCAACGACTCGTTTCCCTTGTTTTCGTATTCGATTAATCTTTTCAGCAATATATTGATCTCGTTCGTGGATTAATACTTTGGTGACACTAGGAGCAATTTTCCCGAATTCTTCCATCATCGTAGAGATCAGATCCTGATCTAATAATTCATCAATATCAATATCTTCTAATTCTTCTTCATCAAACCCAATCATCGATTTTAAAAATTCCCAGAACACCCGGAATTTTTCAACAAATCCCATTTTCTTCCAGGCACGTTTCAGAGTCACAGCAATGTCACGATCAACGAGTTCTATATCAAGCTCATATTCCTTTGCTTGATTCATCGCTTGAATCATTTCTGAACCAGGTTGCACACCATGATCTTTACCTAGTTTCCGTTGAATAGATGATAAAAATGTTTGTGCAAGTAAATAATATGCATTATTCGATTTAAGCATTGATGTAACTGGTGTATTCTCCCATTGATCTTTTTTTGTAAGGGAATCATATCGTCGTTGACACAGTTCAACAGCAACTACATCAGGATGAAAAGATTCAATCGCCTGTTTAACTTCATCAACACTTTTCTGGGAGATATGTGCAGTTCCCACTAGAATTAAATCATCATTGATTTTTTCAAGCACAAAGACACCTTATTTTTTATGGAATTTGAACTAGTAATAATTAATAGAATAAAAAGGTACATGGAATAAATGAAGAAGAAAAAATTAGATTTCAGCTTCAAAATCTTCAACTTCAGGTTGAAAATCATCGTATGAATCAATTTTACCTTTCACTTTATAGATTTCACGAGTTAAAAGCCAATACACTAATGCTAACGCTCTTCTTCCTTTGTTATTTGTTGGAATGATTACGTCAACAAATTTCGTTTCATTATTTGTATCGCATAATGCTACAACGGGGATTCCTACGTTTCGTGCTTCACGAAGTGCTTGCGCATCAGCTAATGGATCTGTTATTATCAGGACTTCAGGTTCTAAATACCCTCGTGCGTTTGGATTTGTAAGTGTTCCTGGTCGAAATCGACCGGCTAACACCTGAATGTTTGTGTATTCACCTAGTTTCCGAATTGGTTGTTGCCCATATTGACGAACCGAAACAACAAGAACATTCTCTGGTTTGAACTTGGAGATGAACTGTGCAGCTACACGGACACGCTCATCTGTTTTGTTCACATCGATGATGTATAAACCATCATTTCGAACTTTGTAAATGTATTTGGTCATATCAGATGTTTTCTGCCGTGTTCCAATGTGAACACCTGCTGTCATATAGGTTTCTTCAGAAGTAATTTGATCAGCTGCTACTTCCTCTGTAGTTTCCTTGGTTTGCTCTTCTGTTTCTGCCATGTTTTGCATCCTTCTTTTTCACAATCTTTTCTTTTTCTTATTGATCGCGTTTAACTGTTATCGGGATTGCCCCTTCTTTGAATTCAAGCATTGCGATGTCAATAGGGAAAATGATTCCTTTTGGAATCTTAATTAAGGATGGTGCACCCATTGATATTTGCAATGCGCGTGCACCTATAATCCGTGCTTTTTCAAAGCGAGTATATTTCAAATATATCGACCAACTATGCTTTTCTAGTTAACTGAACCACCAAATACGGATAACGTTTAAAAACATTACCCTTACCAACTCTGTTGTTGCTCCTGTAAAACTTCAGATAAACCAGCTTGCCTACTTCCAAATTCATCTAAAGCCAGTTGCATATCAATTGTGATATCACGTAACAATTGATCTAAATGTTCACTACGAAATTCTTTTACCCCATCTGCATCTGAAAATATTTTTCCAACATAATCATTGTCCCTTCGATGAATTTCAATATCGTATAATGTCTCTTCTTCCATGGACTTATCTCCCTCTAAGCAATTTCATACCCATCCTTGTTATAAAAACGTTTTGAACAAATATGTTTTCTCTTTTATTTTTCTTTTCATCTCTCATATTCTTACAGCATACGATTGATAAGTGTATTGATTTCTTTTGACCGATATCCAAGTGCTCCATTGTTAACAAATGATCGTTTGATTCCTTCATATCCTTTTACTGGAGGATGAAGACGAAATACTGGTTTTACTTCAGGTATCTCAGTTAATTGCACTTTACCAGAAGCAATATCTTTTGCTAATGATTGAAACGTTTTGTAGGATGAAACATTTTGTAAGAACTTTTCTGTGAGCTCTGTATCCCCTGGTCCTTTCCCTCGTTTTTCAAGTAACTGGGTGATGGTTTCATCGTTGACTTCTCCCCAGGTTACGTAATCTTTTGCGACCTGTAACATTCCTTTCACATTTTTATTTTCAGGGAGAAGGACACAATGATTCGCCCGAGTTAAATTCAAGAGTTCAAGGGTTTTTTTGATTTTCGGATGAACATTCACATGTCCCCGAATTCGAACAGCTGCATATGCCATACGTCTCAAGACACCTCCTCAGTTACCGTTGTTTCTTCATTTTCCTCTGGTTCTGTTTCCCCAGATACAATACCAATGCGTTGTACTGCAGTAGGAAGCACTCGCATTTCAGTATTTTTCTTTAAAGCGTTAAAGACAGCTTTTGCATAATTAACTGTCGTCCGTGTTTGTCCATCGGTAAACGCCCAACAATCTTTGATACCAGCAAGTGATAAGATTTTCTTTGCGACTTCACCGGTAGCCAAACCGATTCCTTGCGGTGCTGGTTTGAACGTAATTTCAACAGAACCACTTTTTCCTGTGATTGCAAACGGAACGGTATGTGCCGTACCACAGCCACATTCCCATGAGCCACAACCACGTCGAATTTCAATGATTTCAAGTTTTGCATTTTCAATTGCTTTTCGGATACTAGCTCCTACTTCCTTTCCTTTTGCTTGTCCAAGGCCAACATACCCATCTTTGTTTCCAACTACTACAGTAATAACGAATTTTACACGTCGACCTGAATCAGTCATCCGCTGTACCATATTCACATCAAGAACTTCATCAGCAAGATCAGGAAGTAAAATATCAACAACTTGTGGTTCGCGAAGAGGAAGTCCTGATTGTAATGCATCATGCATCGTCGTAATATTTCCTTTTTTCACTTCTATACCAAGTTTCGTTTTTGGACTCCATTCCACAATCATAGCTTCTTTACTTCGTCCTTTCTTCCGTCTGCCACCTCGACCTCGACTTCTTCTCGCAGCCATTATTCACTGTCACCTCCAGTGATTTTCTTTTTAATCTTAATTACATCTTGTTTTATTTTTTCATCGATATGTTTTCCATGTAATCGATCTTCTTCAGGGATCATTTCTTCACCATACGGGCAATCGATTCCCGCATCAACTACTCCTTTCAATGCCGCAAAGACTTTACTTCCTTTCACTGGGACTTGCCGTCCGATATCAAGGACACCTGAGGTTACTCCATCTTTTTTCGCTTGGGATCCAGCAAGTAAACCAGTAAGATATGCAGCAGGTACATTGGAACAGGAGTGTTTCCAATTGTATTGTTTTGTTAAATCAGATCCTAATGCTGAAGCAACGACTTTATCTCCTTCTTCAGCGTATTCAATGAATTGTACTCGAATATTTTTTAAAGAACGGCGAACGACTATTCGATGTTCACCTGATTTAAGTAATGCTAATCGATGACGATAATCTGTTTTCCCTTCTCGTCTCCTTCGTGGTTTAATCCGATATCGTGGTCCTTGATTCATTATTGTTCCTCCTTCTGTATGACCCCATCAGCGATCATATGGGATTTCATATGACGGCGACTTCGAAATTCACCACCTTTTGCTTTCAAATAATATCGTCGATAAATTGTTGGAGTAATTACTTCTTCACTTCGTAATTCTTTGAGTAACGATCGAAGTGGCCGAATGGTTTTAATCCATCGTCGTTTCCGTGGAAACCGTGCGTATTTCGCTCCTTTCCGTGACCCATGACCGCGACGTCTTCCTTTTTGTTTTTGGTTCATCACGTATCGTTTCCTTCCTTTGGAAATGCCTATTTTTTGTTTTGATTGAATGGCATCACCTTTGATTAACACTCGAATATCATCTTTGGTAACTGCTTGAGCGATTTCATCTAATCGATCCTGATCCATCCACACGCGGTTTTTCCCACATTTAAGGATGGATGCGGCCATTCTTCGTTGATTCCTAAGATCAGTCATACCTCGTAACCCTCTTTATCTTATTATTTATTCAACAGTCGGATATCTAATTCCTTTGCTTTTTCAGTAATTGCAACACGTTTTTTCGTTCCAACTGTGGATCCAATACGTGCTGCTTGCTTTTCAGCATCAATTTTTTCTAAATCTGAAACATTATATACTAGTATTTCTTCAAAACCGGATGGATGACGTCCTCGGACATGTTTTGGACCTCGAAATCCAACACGAACTTGTGGTAATCGATATTTTTTATTCATTCGCATTTTCGAAGTGATTCCATCTGGTTTATGCCAGTTTTTTGGAACCCGTTTATAACGAAACCATTCTTGGCGAAGGAAATGCGGTGTCTTTTTCTTTTTCTCTTTTCGAACTGAGAGAAAATGATGGTCATCTTTAGAAAGTGATGGTTTCTTTTTGACTATGTATCCTTCAGGTGTTTCAGTTAGTTCCTTTTCTTTTTTCTCTGGTTTCGTTTCTTTTTTAACAGTGAGTTTGGTTTCTTTTTTTACTTCTTTTTCCCTTTTAGGTTCTTTTGGTTCTGTTGCCGGTTGTTTTTGTTTTTCTTCAGTTTTCTTCGGTGTTTTTGATTTCGGTTTGGCTTTTGGTGCTTTTTTACCTTCACCAAGTTGATCTTTAATTGTAGTTGCAACAGAATCACTAACGCCATTCACTTTACATAAGTCTTCAATTGAAGCCTCTTGAATCTTTTTCGTACTGTCAAAGCCTGCTTCAATGATTGCTTCGGCTTTTACTTTACCAATACCTTTCAGTGAGGTGAGTTTCTTTAAGATATCTTCTTTCTCAGCCATGCTTATACACCGCCTCTGCTAATCCGGTAAATTCCATCTTGAAAAACTCTGATGTCTCGACGTTTTACTGAAGTTGCTCGTTCAATGTTTGCAACAGTTTGCCCTACTTTTTCTTTGTTTGTCCCTTTTACGGTGATATCATCGCCTTTTGCTTCAACAGTGACACCATCTAAAATGAGTGCTTTTCGAGGTGATCGCTCACCAAGAAAGTTTTGAATAACAAACGTGTTTCCTTCAACATTTGTTTTGATTGGAAAGTGAGAATATACGGTCTTCATCTTATATTCAAATCCTTCTGTTACACCATGAATCATGTTGTTAATGTGAGCGACAAAAGTGCCAAGTAACGCTTTATGTTCCCGTCGAAATTTAAAGCACTGAATACTGATTTTACCATCTTTTACAAAGAATTTGAAATCAGGATGAGAGAATATTCTCGTTAACTCTCCATTCTCTCCAGAAATATGAAGTGTAGTATCCTCATATGATGCTGTAATTGCATCAGGTAGTGAAATGTCATGTTTGATCTTTGCTTCTTTCGCCATCGTTTTTCACCTTTTCATTGATTTTAATAAATATATGCAAGGACTTTCCCACCAATACCCTGTTTTTTTGCTTCATTATGAGAAAGAACACCATTGGTGGTGGTTAGAATCAACAATCCAAAGTCACGAGCTGGTAGATATCGTGCTTCCCATTTCTCTAAGTCTTCTCTTTTTACAGGATATCGTGGTTTGATAACGCCACAATTATTTATGTTTCCTTTTAACGTCACTTCAAATGCACCTGCTTTTCCATCATCGATGAATTCAAATTCACTGATATATCCTTTTTCTCGGAGTAAATTAAGAATGCCACCAATTAATTTAGAAGATGGTTGAATACGGCAGACACCTTTTCCTCGGTGTTCAGCGTTTTTCATTAATGAAAGTGCATTTGCTAATGGATCATTTAACATGTAATCGTCAATCCTCCTTACGAGTATTTTTTAAACCCCATTTCTTCAGCTTTTTCTCTGAAGCATTGTCGACAAATATGAAGACCGTACGCACGAATAAGACCGCGTTTTCGTCCGCATCGTTCACAACCATGAACTCGTCCATACTCTCGCTTCTTCTCTTTTATTTTCATTATTCAATCACCTTCACGTCAAATGTATCTGAAATATAGTTCATTGCTTCCTCTCTGCTCACTTGATGCTTATGAGGAACTTTTCGTTGTTTTACCCGTCTCTTTTTGATTCGATACCCCGGTTTTTCCATGGTTATACAGATGTCCATACCAAAAATACCAATATCTGGATCATATTTTTGATCCTTAAACAAGGTATGATCTGGAATGCCAAATGAAAGATTACCTTGGTCATCAAAAGCATAATCAGCAATCCGGTTTTCACGAGTATCCCATGCTTTTTTCAAAAAATCAATAGCATCAGAACCTCGTAAGGTAACTTTACATCCAATAGGCATTCGTTTCCGAATACCAAATTCTCTGTTGGTAATGGTTGAAAGGGTTTGCACGGGTTTATGATGTGTGATGTTTTGAAGCACAGATTCAGCTTTTTTTAATCGTTCCCCTGCTTCTCCGACACCAATGTTGACCGTGACTTTCTCAATTTGTGGTTTAGTCATTGGATTCTGCTTTGCTTTTGCACTCATTGAACTTTCACCTCAGGGGTTTTGATCACAGGTTTTGTTTTCCCTATTGGAAAGACGTATTGTTCAAGTGTCATAAACGGTTGGTCACCAGTCATTTTCGCAACATTTGGTTTTGATGATTTAATCACAGAGATTTCATCAAGGGTTGCCATTTCCCCAACGTGGCTTCCACCAATGATAAATGAAATTGTGCCTTTATCACGAGGGTATACATCAGTAACACTGTGGTCTTTCAATTTCATTTTTAACACGTCACCAACATGATATGATTCTTTTTCTGCAATCATATTGGTTCCATCATGAAAATTAATCTGTGTTTTATTTTTCTTCAACGTGCTTTTCTTTTCAATACGACGTAATTTCCATTCAGCATCAGCTGAGGAAATTGGAACTAAGGCTAGATTCCCCCGTTTATTGTAGACAAGTCGATAATATTTCTTAGCGGTAGGAATTGAGATGATATCCATTAATCCAACAGGGAATCGTAAGTCTCTTCGAATGATACCATCAACAAGGATATTGCCTTGACTAAGGATTTGTCGTGCTTCCCGACGAGTATCACAAAGATGTAAATAATCACGAATCAAAACACCGAGTGGAATCGACTGATTACCAGAATGTGGTCCTGCTGATGGACGTATTGTCCAAGTTTTTTCCTTTCGGTGTAATTGGAGAGTACGAGGTGAATTTAATCGTTTCATATGATGATTGCTGCTCATTTTTTCTCCTCCTCTTCATCTTTTTGTGTTTTTCCCTCTGTTTTCTTTTTTGCCTGTTTAGATGTATTTTGCGATTTTTTTGGTTTTTCAGATGATTCTTTTGAAGGCTCTTCTTTTTTCTTCTGTTTTTGACTTTGTTTTTTTGCTGATTGTTTCTTTTCTTTACTTTCTTCAGTTTTTTTATCTTGTTTTTCTTCTGATTTAGGTTCTTTTTTCTTTGGTTCTTCCTTGGTTTCTGAAGATTTCTCTGAAGATTTAGAAATTTCTTCAACTGGTGTTTCCTCTGTTTCTTCCTCTTGACCCGCTTCTTCTTCCTCGCGTTTTCGTCGTTCCTCTTCTTCTTCGCGCTCTTTTTCCAGTTCTTTGATCTGATCACTTGCTTCCTGTTCAATTTCCTTTTTCGCTTCAGAAGATAATCCTTCTTCAAGGCGTTGGCGTCTCCACTTATCCGTTAGATTAAGTTTCGTGATGAGAAGATTACTAGGATGAACCGCTTTTGCTACTTGTTTTCCATCAGCTTTAGTAACAGTTATACCTTCGACTTCAACGAGATGTTTTTTCAAATGAACAGAGCTAACTTTATTCTCATGACCTTTGAACGCACCACGCATAACCTTCACAGTATCACCAACAACGACAGGCATCCGTCTTTTATCATATTTTAATAACAGATTTTCTTCTAAATGAGCACCAATCTGTTTTCTTCTTTGATGTAATGGTGCGTTGAAAAACGCCTTCCTTTGTTTTCGTGCTTTACTTGATTTCATAGGTCATTCACTCAATTATCTTACACAATTATTGATGCATTCGCTGCAATCCGGGGCCATCGTTCAGCAGCCTCCAGTGCAACAGGTCCTTTTATCATAGACCCTTTTGTTTCACCAGTTTCGGTCACAATAACCGCTGCGTTATCTTCGAATTGTACCATGGTTCCATCTGATCGGCGGAATGGCCGTTTTTGTCGAACAATCACTGCTTTCAGTAACTGACGTCGCATATCCGCAGCTCCTTTTTTGACACTGATAATGACGAGATCTCCTACACCAGCTTGTGGGTATCGACGATGAGTCCCCTTCAACTTTGGTGTAGCTACGATTTCAACGATTTTTGCTCCTGTATTGTCAATGCATTCCAACCGAGCACCGGTTGGTAATCCTCTCATTGTTCTCCCAGCGATTCCTTTCATATCTTCTTCTCCATCATAACTTTTCAATCGCCACAAATGAAACACTTTTACTCAGAGGGCGACATTCTGCAATACGGACTTTATCACCTGGTTCCACTTCTAGACATGGTGGACAGTGAGCCGAATACATTGATGTCCGTTTCTCATAACGTTCATATTTTGGTACAAGATGCATGTATTCACGCTTGACAAGAATGGTATGAGTCATTTTATTTGATGATACAACCCCAGTAATAATTTGTCCTCTCACTGATAATTTCCCATGAAATGGGCAATGTTGATCAGTACATGTTTTTTCAGGCGGGGTTACATTAATCCCAATGTTTCGTACCTCGGTTGTTTTTTCAGCCATATGCTTTTTTCACCTTGCTTTTTTTATCCGTTCTTCAGGTCGATACATGATCTTTGATCCATGTATTCGAATTGTTTTTTCAGGTAATGTTACCTGAAAGATTGCTGTTTTTTTTTCAATTTTTTTAATTGTATTATTGATATCGATAAGGAAGAGATGTTTTGTTTCATCGATGATGATTCCTCGTTTTCCAATCCAGGTTGGATCGGTACAGTGTTCAATGATGACAGAACATCCAATGAACTCTTCTTTGTTTGGAGGAATCTGTTTCATATCTATTCCTCATCAGATGCGAATGTAATTTATTATTGATAGGGAATTGTTACGTTACTTCAACGATAAATCCCATATCTTCAAGTGTTTCTTTTACTTTCGACCGGTGGTCCCCTTGTAATTCAATTTTTCCGTCTTTGATGGTTCCACCGCTTGCACATTTTTTCTTTAATTTCGTTATTAATGAATCTAGATCAAGTTCATTTGGGTTGATACCATCAACGATGGTCATCATTTTACCATATCTTCGTTTGTCAACTGTGATTTCGATTTTCTGCTGCTCTCTTGCAATGTCTTCACAGACACACAATTCTTTTGGAAGACCACATTTTGGACATATTTCACTCATTTATTGCTCTCCTTCCTCCCGCATTATTGTTAATAAACGGGCGATGGATGTTCGTAACTGCCTGATCTTTCCGGGCGAGGGAGGTGATCCACCCATAGCAGCTACACCTCGTTCGTGCATTAATTCACGTTTTAATTCTTCGAGTTTCTCAATTCTTTCATCAGGAGTGAATTCACGGATTTCTTTTGCTTTTAACACCATTTATTTTCACCCATTTTTTTTATTCAATTATCTTTTTTAATTCTTTAATGATAGTTTCAGCAGTTTTTTCACCGATTCCTTCAATAGATGCTAAATCTTCTGCGTCCATTTCAAAGACTTCTTCAAGGGTGTGAACACCTGCTTTCTCGAATTTTTTAACGATAGAGGGGCCAATACCAGGGATTTCAGTTAACCTATGTATGTCGGGTTCTTTTTCTTTTGAAGGCTCTTCTTTTTTCTTTTGTTTTGTCTCTGTTTTCTCTTTAGCTGGTTCTTTCTTTTCTTTTTTCACTTGTTTTTTCTCTTCTTCTTTTTCTTTTTTCTCAGATTTCGGGGTTAGTATTGCGATTTCATCAGGTAATTGTGAATCAGGTTTCATAATTCCAACTTTTACTCCAAGCACGCCCGCTTTTAATTTGGAGACAGCGAAACCTCGGTCCATGACCTCTTTAGCGGTTTCACCACAATATTTAATGTGTCCTTGAGCAAATTTTTCAGTTCGATGGCGGGATCCAGTGAGTTTACCTGCAATGACGACTTGACATCCTTTTGCTCCAGCACCCATGATTCGTCGAACGGTAGAATGACCCGCTCGACGGAAATGCCACCCTCGTTCTAACGCCTCAGCAAGTTTTTCTGCCATTATTTGAGCATTCAATGATGCAGAACTACCTGCTTCTTGAATTTCAATTTGAGGATTATCAACGTCAAATTTCTCACGGATATCAGAAGTGATCTGCTTGATTTTCGAACCGCCTTTCCCAATAACCATACCAGGTCGTTCCACAATGATATTAATCCGTGTTCCCATTGGAGTTCGTTGAATGGTCATACCGCCAAAGCCGGCTCCTTCAACTTTCTTGATGAGAAATTCTTTAATCAGGATTCGGTTCGTGCTTTCTCTGATAAACTTACGTTCGCCTGCCATTACTCTACCTCTTCAATGATTATTTCAACATTCGTTGTCATTTTATTTTTATCAGTAGCCCGACCTTGCGCTCGAGGCATGAAACCACGAATGGTTCGTCCTCTATAGGCTGACATATGTTTGATGCGCATGTTCTCTACATCAAATCCTTTATATTCTGCATTGTTCTCTGCATTTTTCACTATCTTTAACAGATATGTCGCTGCTTTTTGAGGAAATTTTCCAGGACCAGTACCTTTTTGATGACTGATTTTCCGTTTATGGTAAATAGCAGGGACTGCTCGTTTCAAAGCAATAACTTCTTCTAAATACGTTTTTGCAGCTTCTACCTTCATTCCTCGGAGCGCATAAGCTAAGTTTTTCGCATCTTTTGGTGAGCAATGCAGCTCATACCCATATGCTTTTGCAGTTTTATCCGGATCTGATTCAGTTGAATATCTTTGCATATATCATCACTTCAATGGCATAAATTTAGAGGATCGTGTTGCTCCTACACCTGGTCCTGTATGTTTCACTTTCTTTCTAGTTAACGCAAATTCTCCAAGATAATGGCCGATCATATCCGGCTCGATTTTTACTTCTTGAAATTCATTTCCATTATGAATCGCAATTTTATGCCCTACAAAATTTGGTAGAATCACCATATCTCGGACGTGAGTACGAATCACCGTATCTTCATTTGCCTTTTGAACATCTTTAAATAATTTATTTTGACGTGGAGTAAACCCTCGTTTGATACTTCGTCGCATTCTTGAGGGAAGAAGGGGTAATAATTCATTCATCGATAATTTTTTGACTTCTTCAATAGTCAATCCATGAAAGCGGTACTCCTTCTTTTTCACTTCAATTTTCTTACGCCTTCGTTTCCGTTGTGATCTTGTCACCATGTTTATTTCCTCCCCGTTCGTTTCGCTGCTACACTTCCTACTTTTCTACCAGGGGGTGCTCCTCGTTTTACGGTGGATGGTTTTCCAACATGTTGATGACCACCACCTCCATGTGGATGGGCAACAGGATTCATTGCGACACCTCGAACAACTGGATGTTGTTTTCCTCTCACACGGAATGCAATGTGTTTCTTTCCAGCTTTTAAGAATGGTTTGTCTTTTCGTCCACCACCGGCAACTGCACCAACTGTGGCTCGACAAGAGGAGGGAATTGTTTTAAATCGACCGGATGGTAAGCGAATCACTGTTTTATCTGCCGTGTGAGACACGACTGTAGCGCTACTTCCTCCCGCCCGGACTAATTTACCTCCATCTCCTGGTGCAAGTTCAATATTGTAAATTGGATATCCTTCTTCAATTTGACCAATTGGAATAATATTTCCTGGTTCAACATCTTCAACATCATTAGAAAATTTAATGATATCTCCAACTTTGGTTCCTTCTGCAGCAATGACCTTTATCGTACGATTATTTTCCATCCTTACAATAGCTAATGGTGCAGTACGACCAGGATCATGGATTAAATCTTCAACGACTCCTTGTTGTGTTAGTGTACTATGATGATATCGCACTTTTCCATGATATCGGTGTGATGGAATCGTGTATCGGCCATTGAATCTGCCTCTTCTCTGTTGGATTAATCTTTTTCCCATGTTGTTTTCACCTTTAGAACACACCTATTCTCATGCCTATATCTTCAGCATCATAATCTGGAGTAAATCTGACGATGGCATGTTTTCCATTTTTTGAAATTTTTGTGTTAACATGTTCAACTTCAACATCAAATAATTGTTCAATTGCTTTCTTTATCGTTTGTTTAGTTGCAGTTCTTCGAACGATAAATTCAAGTGCATTATTATCTTCCATGAGATTCATGGTTTTTTCAGTGACATATGGATGAAAGATGATGTTATATGGATCCATCAGGCATTACCTCCTAATGCAGTTAAAGCTGATTTTGTAATAAGCGTTAGTCTTCCACTTTCTCCGCCTGGAGCAAGATGTTCGATATTTACTTCTTTTGGATGAGCGATGTCAATACCGGTAAGGTTTCGTGATCCCTTGATAAGAGTTGGGTTGGAAGTGATAATGAGAAGTGATTTTGGTGTTCTGTATTTTCTTCCTCTATTTTTGCCTTTTCCGGCACGAATATGTTTTCCATTTTTTGCTCGGAGGAGATCCTCATACACTCCAAGGTCTTTCAATGCACTGATGACTTCTTTTGTTTTCGATAATTTCTCAAATTCGTCATCAACAATGAGTGGCAAGGTAATTTTATCATCGAATTTATGACCTCGTTTTGAAACGATTTCTTTATTTGCTGTTGCTGCTAATGCAGAATAACATGCGATTTTTTTCTCTTTTTTATTGATTTTTTCATGCCAGTTTCGTTCTGGCGTTGGGGGGTGAGCGCGTCTTCCACCAACAACACAAGGTGCCAATGCTGCTTGTCTTCCTTGTGTTAATCGTGGAACCCGTGACATACCTCTTCCTTTTCCTGCTGAGGCAGTAGCATGTTGTGCTCCTGCTCTTCGGTAAGGCCCATAAGGTTTTCGTTTATTTGAAGTAAGTATACTGAATGATTTATGAATGATGTCTGGTCTGAAGGGTGTTTCAAATATTGAAGGTAGTGTTACTTTTTCTTTCGAAGACCCGTCGATTCCATATACATTTACTTTTACCATGGTGTTCAGACTCCTTGTTTACTTGTTGTTGAAATGTAACTGATCTCTGGTTTTTTGACTTCAACACCTCGTCGATATCGAATGGCATCTCTCATGCTGACCACTCGTTTTGTTGGTCCAGGTATGGATCCATGTATGAGAACATATGAGTTGTTTATATTTCCGTAATGAGGAAATCCACCAGCTGGAGTGATATCTTCACCGTTTTCTCCTATTTTTAGTACACGTTTGTTGTACTCTGTTCGTTGGTGATATCCCATTTGTCCTGCTTGTGGAACAGTTGCTTGAATCCAGTTAGGATGCCAGGAACCAGCAGTTCCAATCATCCGGCGGTGTTTTGAATTTTTATGAGAAAGTAATTTTACGCCCCATCGTTGTACGTGACCTTGAAATCCTTTTCCTTTTGTGATAGCAAGGAAATCAACCATGTCTCCTTCCCTAACGACATCATTTATGGTGACTTCTTTACCGAGAATATCTTTGACGTAATTAATTCGTTCTTCTATATTTCCGCCACTGATTCTCATTTCTCTGAGTTCTGGTACTTTCTTTGGGATTGATTTCACTTGTTTTGGTTGAGTGTATACGAGCACTCGGACATCATCGGAATTTTTGAATTGATCCCATTTTTGTTTCTTTGATTTTTTTGGTAGTGATAATCGCTTTGCAAGTTCTGCATCAAGTTTATCGCTCCAAATTTCACCAGTGGTTTGAAGACCTTTATTAGTTTCTTTATAGAATCGAGCAGCCGCAATTTTCATTGGGGGGGTTTCAACAACGGATACTGGCATGATGACTTCTCGTCCTGATGTTGTTGATGTTGGTCTGTAATCTACGACGAGCGCATGGGTCATTCCCGCTTTATATCCCATAAATCCTTGGATTTTTGGGGTGTCTCCACCTCTATGTGGCCAATGTCGGATATGAGGGATTTGCGATTGTGCTCTTTTTCGTGGCGAATACGCCATTGATCCTCTTCTTGGATGATGTCTTTCTGGCATTGTATATCATCTCAGCTAACTGTTTTTTACTAGTTCAGATGAAGGTAACTTTTTTTAAGTTTGTAATCACTTTGTTCATACCGTGACATGTTTTTAAGCAAACGAAAATACTTTTTGGGTGTTTGCTTAATTTCGGGGTTCTCTTGGGAATTGCCCGAGATGTCTGGTATAAACGGGGAATCTACGGATGATAAAAATGGTATTTAAATGTTGTCCCTGATTTCGGTAAAATGGGTCTTGTTCTTTTATTAAAAGAGATGGGGGATCAGTCTCCAGGGTGTTTGTTTCATGTATTTTTTGTATTCATTACCATATTGTTTGATTAATCTTTTTTCCTCATCAATGATGCTTATAATCATTATGGGAATAGCAATAGTTGCAAGAAGAAGTGCTGCCGTTGAATAAAAAAAGAGTGCAAGACCATAACCAATGATGAGAAGTGAAGTGTAGTGGGCATGTCTTATTGTTGAGCAGATGCCGGTGGTGACGAGTTGACCGTGATATGTTTTGTGCCAAAAGATTTCCCATTTGAAATAAAGTAAGGTCCCAGCAAAAAAGATGATACTTCCGGTAACGATTGTTGGAAGTTGGGGAAGGGGTAGTTGGAAGACTTGAAAAAGAGCGGTTAATGGGCCTATCATTATAATTAATAATAATGGTGAATAATGTATAATGAATAATGGTCGAAGGGTTTTTGGTGGTTTATATGGAAGAAGTGACATAAAAAAAAGTTATTGAAGTGTGATACCATTGTCTGATATCGTAATGTTTTGTGGTTTTAATGAGTGTTTGGTGTTTCTCATTTTGATAATGGATAGTTTTCTTCGATCCATGGTGGTATCATAACTTAGGGTGATGACGCCATCAGCAAGAAATTCTGAGATGCCGTCTCTGGATAATGAAGTTGATCCGAGTTGAAGTTCTGAGGTGACAACAGATGTGGCTCCTGAGCTTTCTAATGCATTCATGATGTATCTGAGATGTCGTCGTTGTGGGGTTTTTGCTTGTGCTTGGTTTTTTGAGTTGACGATACTGTAATTTGGTGGAGTGTATTCAGGGTTTCGGATATACATGGGCATTTCGGAAAGAGGGGTGATTGAGTCTAGGACGATTCGGTCGTAGTTTCCTTGTAGGATTTCTTCGCTCATGCTTTCATAAATCATTTTTTGGTTAATATCAAGATAGCGAAATTTTGCGTTTCCTTGTTCTATTGCATTTTGAAAATCAAATCCAAGGTTTTTTGCTTGGAAAATGAGTCCTTCTTCTTGTTTATCTAAAGTTAGGTACAGGACTTTTTCATCGTTCTTAATTCCTTCATAGAGAAAGTGGAAGCAAAAAATACTTTTTCCTGCTCCCGGGGACCCTGAGACAAGAGTTATGGATTGTTCAGGAAACCCGCCTTGTATAAGATTATCTAAATTTGTGATGCCTGTAGTGATTCGTTGAATACAATTATTTGATTGTTTTGCAAAGATTTCATCCATCATGTTTATCCCATCCTATATTTGAACAAGTAGTATATCTGCTTTGAGTTTTTAGCTGTTATGGTCAAATAAAGATGTCGGTTTTTTTAAAAAAATGTTCTTGTTTATAAGCTTTTAGGAGAAGAAAAAGAAATATTTATATACTTTGTAGAATAAAAATAATAGTAGGCAAATATTTATTGGGGGCCATACATGGAAAACAAAAAAACAAATATCTGGATTTGGCTGCAAAACGGGGAATTGTTCAAATCTGTTTCATGTCCCGACGAAGGAAAGGTTTGTATTTATGATGCAAACGATAAACTTTTGTTAAAACGAAAAGGACTAAATAAATTACAAATTAAACAAATCGAACAATACATTCAAAGGTATGGTGCCAAAAAACTCAATAAAAATGCCGAACCATTTAGATTTCTTGGAAAATAAATAAAGAATAATAAGTCATTATTAAAACGAGATTGGAACGGTTTTTTCAGGATATACGGCTATTCCATTTGATTCAATTTCCATGGAAACAATTTTTTTTAAGTGTTTTCCATATCTCATCTTTAATACTTCAATAGCTCCTTGTCGGCCCTGATCTACTTTTACATTATATAAAACAATAATACCATCCGCGAGGAATTCTTCGATTCCTGAATCACTGAATCTAGTAGGTAAAGGATCAGTTTCACTAATTAATAATGATGTAGATCCCGTGTCTTCAAAAAAAGTGAATAATTGTTGAAGATATACTCGATAATTTTTTTCTTTTGTCACTGATGCAGCAATTATTGCAGTGAGTGAATCAACAACAATGACTTCTGGGTTGAATCCCTGGGGGATAACGAGTGGTTTGATTTTATAGGATAATTCAGTTGCTGATCCTGATCCGCCAAGTGAACCGAATTTCATACGAAGAATGTCAAGTGGATTTATGTTTTGAATGAGAAAATCTCCTCGATCGACTGCATCGGTTACATCCCATCCGAATTCTTTTAAACTTTGTATGATACGTTCTTTTCCTTCCTCGAAACTGACATACATGCATCGTTTCCCTTGTTTGATTTGGCTGACACATATCTGTCTGCAAAGGGTACTTTTTCCTGTTCCAGGTCCGCCAGCGATCATGACCGCGTTACCTTTTGGAATTCCGCCATTTTCAAATAGATCATCAAAACCAGGGATATTGGTTTTTAGAACGGATTGTCCATCTGATGATTGAGAAGGACACGTTGAAGTAGAATCCTCATTTTCAGATTCTGGTTTATCTTGATATGTTATGTCGTTTAATTCCATGTTATTTGAAACCATCCATCCTTTCAACCACTTTCGTGGTGATAAATGTTATATTGATAGAAATGTATGTTTTTTTGGGTCCTTATCACACTATGATATGTTCCAAGTCTTAAAAAAACTTGTCACCTCATATTATTACATAATACCATTATTTTACAACAATTCCGGGTCCAATTTGCGCTCCAATAGATACGAGATTAATTTTTACGGTTAATGATTTTGATCCCGGTTCGATAAGGACATGTGTTGGTGAATCATCTGGATGTTTTTTTATGGTAATAAATCCTTGATCTAATTCTTCCTTTAGTAACTTTGCAAAGGTTGCATTCCATGCATCAAGATACTCTGAATAAATTTTAATGTAATCTGTTGTAGCACCAGTAGCACCGCCATACAAATTGGAAGAGGAATAGTTTGTTCGAATGAAACAATTCTTATATCCTGCTGTGGTGTTTTTGCCTGCTACACTATTAAAGGTTGGAAGAATCCATTCACAATATATCGTTGATGATCTATTTTCAATGGTTAGAGACGGATCGACTTTAATTGATTCGCCGTCATACTGCCGTAAAATCACAGCGCCTCCTTCAAGAATAAAGTCTTGGTCTAAATAATAGGAATTTTGCCCTTCATACTGAATACGAGTGAGTGGGATGTCACTAGCAAAGGAAAGATCAATGTGATTATCTGTGAAATCAATAATTGTAACTTGACCGAATGCGCGAACACTGACTAAATAAGGAAGTTCTCTACTGCCAAGTGTTAATGGAGACGAAATAGGTACATCTTCTTCGACCATCGATTGTAGATCAACTACTGATTTAAGATAAGAAAACTGGTTTTCAACTTCATCCATGTGCTCAGCTTCACGCTGCTGCATAATGTCTGGTACATACACGAGTTGAACGGTTGAAATAATAACAGCGACTAATGCAACAAGAAGCAATGCTTCGATAACACCAGCTACTGCTATGTGATCAGATTTAAGAGTGTTTTTACCCATCAAATTCATTGTGTTTTCCATCCACCTTAGCAATATAATATAGATGTTCTGTTTTATATGTATTTCTTGGCAATTTCACTGTTTTGATAAACTTAAAGAATGAATGATGCATTCATAAGAAATTACTCAGAAAGATAAGGTATTACTGAGGTGTGGTAAGCTTAGAGGTGAAAAATGAGTATGGGTTTAACGTTTGCTGAAAAAATTTTAGCTTCATATGCTGGTGAAAAAAAAACCGTTCCTGGTCAGATTGTTACTGTTCATCCTGATCATTTATTAACTCATGATAACACAGCAGCCATTATCCAAAAGATACCTAATGAATTAGATACATATGGTATTGCTTCAAATGATCTTCCTGTTATTGTTATTGATCATGTAGTCCCTGCGGCTTCTGAAAAAACAGCGATGAATCATAAGAATATTAGGGATTTTGTGAACAAACATCATATCAATCATTTTTATGATGTAGGTGAAGGTGTTTGTCATCAAGTCGTCGTTGAGAAAGGACTTGCGCTTCCAGGTAAGATATTATTGGGGAGTGATTCTCATACTTGTTCATATGGAGCTGTTGGAGCGTTTTCCTCTGGTATTGATCGAACTGAAGCTGCAGCCTTACTATTGACTGGAAAAACATGGTTGAAAGTTCCGCAAAGTATTCAAATGCATTTGGAACAATCCTTGCCAGATGGAGTGTTTGCTAAAGATCTTATTCTTCACATTATTGGTGATATTTCAGCATCAGGGGCCACGTATTGTTCAGTTGAATATCATGGAGAAGTAGACCAGTTTTCAATTGAAGATCGGTTTACCATTGCGAATATGGGAGTGGAGATGGGAGCGAAAAATTCAGTATTCTTCGTTGATGACATAACGAAAAAGTATCTTACTTCAATAGGTGTAGCTCTAGATACATATTCACCTGTATATGCAGATGAAGATGCTAAGTATGATCAAACATTAAATTACGATCTTTCAAATGTTGTTCCAATGATTGCTAAACCACATACGGTAGATAATGTAACTCCTGCTGATTCATTACAAGATATTGATATTCAGCAAGGTCTTATTGGAACATGTACAAATGGTCGATTATCTGATTTAAAGATTGCAGCGCATATATTAAAAGGAAAAAAAGTTCATCAAGGTGTTCGGTTATTGATTCTTCCCGCATCTCGATCGATTCTTAAAGAGGCTCTTGATCAAGGGATTATTCAAACTCTTGTTGAAGCTGGAGCAATGGTTTTACCACCTGGTTGTGGTCCATGTCTTGGAGCTCATCAAGGAGTGTTATCACCGGGTGAACGATGTTTAAGTACAGCTAATCGGAATTTTAAAGGTCGAATGGGGTCTAAAGAAGCTGAAATTTATTTAGGAAGCCCAGCTACAGTTGCAGCAAGTTCAATAACTGGTCATATTACCGATCCTCGTGAGGTGATGGACTAATGACAAAAGTGTGGAAGTATGGAGATGATGTTAATACGGATATGCTGTTTCCTGGAAAATATACCTATTCATGTAGCACTCCAGAAGAGATTAAACCTCATTTGTTAGAGGATTTAGATGCAGATTTCGCAGAAAAAGTTGAAGAAGGAGATATAATTATAGCTGGAAAAAACTTTGGTTGTGGGAGTAGCAGGGAGCAGCCTGTTGTTGGATTAAAAGCAGTGGGTATTAGAGCAGTAATTGCAAAAAGTTTCGCTCGTATCTTTTACCGATCAGCTATTAATCAAGGATTGCTTCTAATTGAATCTCCAAAAGCTGTTGAAGCATATAATGAAGGTGATGAGGTAACGGTGGATGCGGATAGTGGAGTTATAAAGGTTGGTGACGAATCGTTTCATTTCCCGCAGCTTCCTGCAGAGATTATTGCGATTCAAAAAGCCGGTGGTCTTCTTTCGTATGTTAGAAAAACATTAAAGGAAAAAAATTAAAAGAAGATTTGATAAAAATTTAAAAAATATTTCCTTTTTTTTATTTTTTATATTCAGGATATGTTCCATTTATATATTCTTTTACTAAATGCTGATAGATTTTAGCGTTTTTATGACCTTGTTTCTGATAGGTTTCATTTTGTTTGACAACTTTACCTGGTACACCGAGAACAAGACTGTTTTCTGGGATAATAGTGTCTTGGGTGACAAGTGCGTTTGCTCCGATGATTGAGCCTTTTTTGATGACTGCTCCACTTAATACTGTAGCATGAATGCCGATAATGCAGTCTTCTTCAATTGTTGCTCCATGAATCATTGCGTTATGACCAAGGCTTACATTATTAGCTATTTCAACTCCATGACGTTCATCGACATGGATCACACAGCAATCTTGAATGTTTGATCCATTTCCAATAATAATTGAGTTTTCATCTCCTCGGAGTACTGCTTGAGGAAAAACTCCGCAATGTTTTCCTATAGTTACATCGCCAATAATTGAAGCGGTATGATGAACATATGTTGTACTATCAATAGATGGTTTTTTCGTCATATGAAAAACGTTGATTGGGGATTTACTTTTTAATTTTTTGTGAGCTTCATAATCGAATTTAACTGTTTAATTAAGTTATTTAATTTAATAAAATATTTAAAATATAAAATTAATGAAACTTATATTACAAATATATAATAAAATGACAAGTAAAATATTAATAGGGCCAATTTATAAATCTTAATACTAAAATTTGTGAAAAACATCGGAGGGATTTTCATAACCAATACAACTAAAAAAATTGTAGAGTCAATTAATTCAGAAATAAAAAATATCATGTCATATATCAAAAAAATGGAGAAAACAGGCTATATAATTCTAATTTTTACATTACTCATGGGCTTGGCAATTGGACTAGTATTTGGTTCCCTGTCTTGTTCGCCCACTGAAGAAAGCTTTTATTATCCTATAGAACTAAGTTCAGAAATAGATAGATTACGCAATGTTATCGATGGAAAAGATGAAGAGATTGGAATGCTAAATTCAGCAATGAGTATCATGGAAAGTGGAGGACATATAAACATCAACGTTGTAGAATGTAATTACATAGATGACTACATCAGATTAAAAGTTGAAAATAAGTTGCCCATACAAGCTGAAGTACAATGCGTTGGAATAATAGGGGATTTTGTATACACCGAAGATTGGTTAGATGATTACAGTGATGATGCAAGTGGTTTAATCCCTGCAGGCGGATCAAGAATCTTAATATGGAATGATAGCGAGGCACAATCACTAAACTTAGATCATTCTTCAGGAAGTATTGTGATGAATAACTCAACGGATGGTGAAGATGAAAGGTATCAAACTGAATTTTTTGAGGGTGATAGTTATGTCGTTCGGGTTAAATGTAGTGATGGAATAATTTATTATACAAAAATAAAAGGTGAATTGGAATAAATCTATCTTTGAAAGAAGAACGTAACCACGTATTTTTAACATTGTTACGAAGATTTGTCAGTTTTATTTAAAAATTAGATATGATCAATTTTACTTACAAACTTTGATTCAATAATCAAAATGAATTTCTATAAAAAATGAAAGGCATAATTTTTTTTAGAAACAAATAGTACAATCAATTCTTGTAAAATCAAAAATTAAAAATATGACAAATGATATCAAGATACTTTGGGTCTGGGATTGGATAGCCTCAAGGTGAGTAAAAAGGTCATCGTTCCACCAAGGAGAAAAACGTGGTGGTTACCTGTTTTACTAGTGTGTACTTTATTTCTTCTAGGTTCTCAGACTACATTTACTTCTGCTCAAAGTCATCCACCTGTCTTTGATTACGTGTCATCTCCAAATGTACATCTTCTTGATAATAATATAACGTTCAAATGTGTTTTTTCACCAATAAATAATCCAACACAAGTAAGTGTTCACATTGACTATCCAAATTCATCTACTTGCACATTTGATATGATTGAGACGAGTCAAGGCAAATATGTAAACATAACCTCGTTTAATTTAACTGGCCAATACTCTTTTGTTATATCTGCAATAATTGATAATCAGTTTGTCTATAGCATCTGCCGGTCTTTTTGGATAACAACTTCTTTATCTGATCAAGATAATGATAAAATGCATGATGATTGGGAACGATTTTATGGGTTAAATTTTTCAAATCCAATGGATGCATTTGGAGATATTGACAATGACGGTTTCAAGAATTTAGATGAATTCACCATGAAAACTGATCCATTGGAAGCTGATTACATCGAATTCATCGTATTTTTCATTAATTCTCATTTCCGTTTTATCATTTTAACCATGTTCTTTTCACTTATTGCATTATGTTGTTCTTTAATTGGTCTGAGGCGATCCACCAGATGGATTTAAAATGGAAAGTAGGATTTGCTGTTACAGCTTTTGCCAGTAGTTTACTGTTACTTATCATGCTTTATGATATTATTGCGATGCAGGAACGATTTCATTACTGGCTTTATCTATCCAGTGGTTTATTGATTTTAAGTGTTTTTTTATTTTTGCTCATGACTCGTTCATCAAGAAAACAAATGGATCCTGTTATGTTATTTGAAAAAACATTGTATGGTGGATTATATCATTTCCAATGTTCTCGATGCGGAGGCATGTTTGCATTAAAAGAATCCAGAAAAAATGATATTCAAGAGTTAACGTTAACCTGTCCTGATTGTGGAGCAGTTGGAAGGATATCATCAAGATCGCCGACCATTGTTGATCATATTCCCTCTGAAAAATCCCCTCGGATTTCATTTATTTGCACGAACTGTGGTGAACGACTTAATGTATGGGCAGAAGGAAAACCTCTCTTCGACCAAGTCTCAATTTTTTCTTGTCCGTATTGTGGCAGTAAAAAACCAATGAAACAACAATAAAAAAATATTTCATTTTTTTATTTTATGCCGTATATTTACCGCTTCACCGTACGTTCGCTGAGTCATCTCAACTCCATTCATCGTTGCAGATCCCACGCCGAGATATTTCTCACCTTGAATGACAAGGACGTCATCTCCTTTTCGAATAATTTCATCAGCACTGATTACTCCAGGAGATAAAATAGATCCTTTAACTGTAAAGCCAGTATCAATATTCACCGTGTACCTGTTGAGATGAATCATTTTCTTTCCTCCTTCAGCAGTAAGTGAAATAAGCCCCCGTCCATCAGGAATCATACCAAGTTGTTGACCTTCTTTATCAAATAATTTCAGATATGGGTATTTTCCTTTTATCACACAATTGTTGGTTAATGCGTAAGCAAGTTTTGATCCAAATTGATATGTTGCTATAGCTTGAACCTGTAGTAAACGTTGATCTGATTTAGATAAAATGGATTCTTTATTTGTTTTAGTCGCGTTTTTAAGAATGGTAGTTAACTTGTTTAATGATGCATAACTAGTTGCTTTTTCATTTGTTATACTATTCTGCCAGCTTATGTTTAGATGTTTTGGTGGTTGAACAAGATCCGGTGGTAAATGAGAAACGATTGTATCATACTTGTTTTGTTGAAGAAATTGGTCTAGTTGAGACTGAATCATTTGTTTTTCATCATCATACCATGTTCCAGTAACGGATATATCATATGATGAAGCAGGATAAGTTAATTCTAATTCCCGTGGAACAAGACCAATTGGAGAAGTAATAATGACTTCATGAATTGATGAATGATTTGATACTTTTGTTATTGCTTGATGAAATCGTTGATGACTTTTTGAAAAAGAATACGGTTTTTTCGCTGAACATGGCAGAAGAAGGAGTATGTTTTTTCTTATTGGTTTCCGGTATCTATTATGAATCCGTTGCTGAAATCGTTTTATTTCAGGTCGAAATCCTGCTTCTCTACTTGTTGCTAATAACCTGTAATTTTCAGGCATGCAAACAGGGGTTCGTTGTTCTAAATAATCTGAACCAATAGTGTCAATGTATCGTAAAATGTTAACTAATTCTGGTGAATGACGAATCCTTTTTTCAACAAGGTCTCTTAACCTGTTATAATGGATTGCCTGACGAACTGTAATTATTTCCAGCTGTAACATGTAATAATTATGATGGAGGAGTTGTGTAAAAGAAAAAGAGGAAGGATGTTTATTGGTCTGTGAACAGATTGGGCAAACACATGGATTTTCAATGATTTCTGATACATTTGCTGTTGTTGTATCTGGTAAAAAAAATTTTTTATGACGACTTGCCAAAATTGCGGTTGTTCCATCAAATAAATCCGCACCAATATAACATAATAGCGCAAGATTTGAAACTGTGGCAATTCGAGGAAGAAACACGATTGAGTCATAATTACTTTTTTTACGAAGCTTAATTATATAGGAAACAAATTTTTGTGGATGATTCCACAATTGAAACGAATTTGAAACGATATACATGAGTGATGTTTGAGAGGAAACGTATTCATTGATTGTTTCTTCATCACTTGGTAGAACTTTGAATTCGTCATCGTGTTGCTTATCAAATTGAGTTAAATACGTGTGTACTCTGTTTGGTAAGGCTTCAGGAACAATAATAAAATCTTGAAGGCATCGTTTTTGCTTAGATTTGTTTTCTTGCGAAAAAACGCTAGATCCAATTTGTAATAATGAATGATTAGTTTTATCATTTGATTCAATTGTACAATTTGAAATAATTGCTTTTGGAGTAAATGAAGGTTGATAGTGACTATTTGATGGAAATAAGATATTTGGAGTTTTTATTTTTTGATTATGAACAGTTAGATATCCTATTTGCGCAGGACCATCAGTAGTCTCAAGTTGAAATTGCATACAATCTTCCTAAAAGCTTTTTCTTCTTCTTATGATTTCCCATTATAAAAAAAGTAATGAGAATGACTGTTTTTTTAGTGTCTAAAATACCGTTGACCCGTAAACACCATCGCAATATTTTTTTCGTTAGCTGCAGCGATTACTTCTTCATCTCGAATGCTTCCACCAGGTTGAATAATAGCCTTTACACCTGCTTCAGCAGCTAAATCCACGGCATCACGGAAGGGGAAGAACGCATCACTAGCTAGAATTGATCCTTTGATGTCCTCCTTTCCTTTGTGTGTTGCAATCCATGTTGCATCAACACGAGCGGTTTGTCCCCCACCGATCCCAACGGTTTGTGTGTCTTTCACGAATACAACAGAATTTGATTTCACGTGTTTCACACATTTCACTGCAAATTCCATAGATTTTAATTGGCTTTTCGTAGGTTTTTTATTCGTGACGATTTTCCAATCACGTTGTGGAGTCATATGAACATCTCGTTGTTGTGAAAGCATTCCGCCAACGACACTACGAAATATCATTCCTGACCGATCGATTTGTTCGTCAATTCCAGGTAGTGAAAGAATACGTAAATTTTTCTTATTTGAAAAAATCTTTTTCGCATCAGTTGTATAATCTGGAGCAATAACCACTTCTAAGAATAATTTTCCAAGTTCCTGAGCAACTTCCTTTCCTACCTTCCGATTGAATGCAACAATTCCACCAAAAGGAGAATATGTATCTGTTGAAAATGCATCTTTCCAAGCTTGAAGTAAATTTTTTGCACTCGCAATACCACAAGGAGTTGCATGTTTAATGATCACACAAGTTGGTTCATTGAATTCTTTAATAGCTTCGATAGCTCCATCACTATCAAGAACATTATTGTATGATAATGCCTTTCCTTGCAATTTGATTGCATTGGTAATACAAGGTTCACTTGTTTCCGGTAGAACTTGATAGAATCCGCCTTTTAAATGAGGGTTTTCTCCATAACGCATATCTTGTTTTTTTCGAAGTGCAATGGTGTTATTTTTAGGTAAACATTCATTTGTCCATCTTGATCGAAGGTATGATGAAATAATAGCGTCATACTGTGCAGTGTGAGAATACGCATCAAGAGCAAGTTGCTCCCTGTCTTCTAATGTAATATCCTTTTTTTGTTGTAATTGCTCTGAAACTAGTTGATATTGATTTGGACTAGTAACAATGATGACATCTTTGTAGTTTTTAGCTGCAGATCGAATTAAGGTTGGACCACCAATATCAATGTTTTCAATGACTTCATCAAAAGAAACATTAGGTTTTTTTATGGTTTCTTCAAAAGGATAGAGATTACAGACAACAAGGTCAACAGGTGATATATCATGTTGTTGCAAGGTTTGCATATGATCATTTTTTGTTCGTTGAGCAAGGATTCCTGCATGAATACGAGGGTGTAATGTTTTTACTCGGCCATTAAGCATTTCTGGAAAACCGGTTACAGAAGAAATTGATGTATGAGGGATATTATGTTTTGCCAGTAAAGCAGCTGTTCCACCAGTAGAAATAATTTCTATATCTAAAGTGATTAAGGTTTCTGCAAAAGAGTCTACACCTGTTTTATCTGAGACACTTATTAATGCTTTTTTCACACTCATTACTGTTACCCAACAGGCATATACCAACAGCTCATAAACATTTGGGTTTATTTTTTTCGTTTTTCTTTTTTGATGGCCTCTTGCAAACTAATTTTTCCTTCTAACACCTTTTTTGCTTGTTTTTGATTTATAGAGAATCGACCATCAGTCATCTGTCTGCTTTTCTCCTGAATATTTCGTATTGCTCCTCGTGTTGGTTTTAATGGTAAACGACGTTGTACTCGTCCACCACTAAGCATTGCAATTGCAGCTGCTGCCTCCCGGTCTCGATGTGCTCGTTGTGTTTGTTGCGATGAGGTTGTTTTACTTTCATCTACGATTTCAATAGGAATCTGAAGAGGGATCAAAGAATTGATGATTCGGTTTCTAATCAGAAGGGATCCATGACCAATTCGAAGGAAGTATTCATGAGCAGGGTATTCACGGATAAATCGTTTCACGTTTTTTGCAACGTTCTCTGGTGTTTTCACTTGAGTTTTTAAAATAAGGATATCATCGCCAACAAGAGCAATGCCAGGTTTTTCACCAGGATCAATACCGATGTAAACGGTATGATAAAGTTCTTTGCCGATGAGTAAATGTAATGCTTTATCAATTGCATGTTCAATGGATTCATAAGCATCTGCAGCAACAACTTTGGGCTTATTGACTTCATGAACATATGCATGTGAAGTTATAATCACACCTATACGATTGGGTATATGATCAAGAGATGTAAGGGATACATAGGAAATATTTCTTCTTTTAAGTCCTTGCACAAGGTCATGATATAATCTAAAGTCTTTGGTGTAAATACCGATTGTTTTGTATGGAGATTTATTTTTCACTATTGTTTTTTCCTCCAAGGAATCAATACACTTTTTTGTTATCGTTCCCATGGATTCTTATCATCAAGATAGTCTGTCCAAAACGTGGTAAGTTCCGGTAGAAGTAATTCATCCTCGGAAAGAATCGAATAATCCTGTGAAATAATTGAATCAAGATGTTTACCAAGACTTAAATCTGCTAAATTATCTTGTAAGTAATCTTTTAAGTATCGATATGATCTTTTCACTGTGACATATAACCTATTCTTATGTTGAAATGGTTGTTTCACAGTTGCAGGATGTTTTTTCCATTTATCTATAAATTCCTGAGCATTTTTTTCTAGGTGTACTGGTGGGCCCATATGTACAAATGTTTTTGATAAAGGTGAATCATTTGTTTTTATGATAATATACACCTTATCTAATTTGTTGTTTATGTGAAAACGAATATCATAAATCGTAAAATCTTCTTGCTTACTTGCTTTTTTAATTGCGTTACATGCTTTTCGAAGTTGTGGGAACAGATTTTCATTTATAATGTGAGGTTTTTTAAACGTAATCCCAAGATAGGAAGCTTGCTGATTTGATATTTTCTCCCTTATTTTTTCAATGGACCATGGAATTACTGGATTTGGAAAGAAAAACGTTTTTTTTGGATTGTGCAAATATGCTTTGCTTGCTAGTATAAACCGGTGAAATGTATGAGGGGCAACTGCTGCTGCCACATTCCGTTCTTTATCTACAGGGTCAATGAAAATTAATGGATCTTCAAAATCTGGAATTGGATAGGAAGTTAATGAACGTTTTATTCCTTCTTTCCAAGTAGTAGCATCCCTGAGAAGTTGATGAAAATCATCGTATTTTATTATAAGAAGTTCACAGAGATATCCTGAAAAACCTTGTATCTCTGCTTCTGCTCCATAACAGCCTATACCAGTTAGAAATTGTTTGAGCAATCGAACATCTTGTTTTTGATGTTGTTGTAAATGTTTTTTTACATAACGTGTATGTAATGGGGTTCGGTCAACTGCTGAGATTTTTTCTGATGCATCAGAAATCTGATAACAAGGGACTAGTTCTACTTTATATTTTAAAAAATTCCCTCGGATATATGGATGTTCTGCATAGCATTCTTCAGTGTTAGCTAGTATTTCACGACCAATTGATATTGTTGTCTTTGCAATGATTTCCTCAGGAACGATGGGTGGAAAAATAATGAATAAGTCAATATCTAAATTATGTTTTAGAAATGTATCTTTTGCTGTACTTCCTACTAGTTCAATAGTTGGCTGTTGATGGGTTTCTTTTAGTTTCTCTTGAACGGTTTCTATAAGAATAGTGATTGTTTTTTGTAGTTGATTTCTATCTGATTCTGAAGGTGTGATTTTTTCAAGAATTTGCTGTTCTAAACTAGTAAATTGATTCATGATGGTTCATCCATTTGATTGTTTTCTGTGATAAATATATCGCCAAAAGGGCAACTATGATTCCCCCAATAACATCTAGGATCCAATGAATGGATAAATACAGGACAGATATAATAACAGTTACCATTACAAATATACCTAGGTATTGAAATCGTTTATTTTCTGTTAAAAAAATTGTTCTAGTGATGATAATAATCATTGCAGTATGAAGTGAAGGAAAACAATTATTTTGTGTGGTGGTTGTATAAAAAAATGTTTCAATATCAGGGATGAAAGAATTTAACGCTGAAGGGAGATCGTAATGAGTATACACATTAGTAATTGGGAAGAATAAATAAAATGGAAGAGCAAAAATATAAAGAAAGAAAAGGGAAAAACCAAGAGTTTTCAACATGATTTTTTGATTTGTTATTATTGAATACAACGGAGTGAACCAAAGAGTGAATGGATAAAAAATGATATAGATGAATACAAAAAATATTATAATAGCAGGAATCCAAAATGAAGAGAATGCTGCAATGACATCTGCTTCGATACCTGCTATCCAACTGGTAAAATCAGAACAGACGAATTCTGTTGTTATAGGATCAATGACATTTACTTCAAAAAGATGAAACAAAACCACGCCTAAAATGAGAAGAAGAGGATAACGAGCCGAATACGTGTTTTGAATGGTTTTTTTCAATGGTTGTTGAAAATATTTTTTAGGTAAAACAAGGAAACTAACTATGAAAAAAAGAATGACTTGTGAAACGATAAAGATGACTAACCAATCTAACGCGTTTATCCGCTCCTATATCATTCTTCTAGTTGAACCGTGGAAAGTGTTTCATAAATCGGCCCGTTTGGAGTAAGAGTACTCTTTTTCAAATTGATACTATTCACAGGAATTTCAGCGAAGCAGATATCATGATATTTTTGTAACAATGAAATGATTTCATCTTTTCCTCGAGCACTTTTCATTCGACCGATGGTTAGGTGTGCGGAAAATCCTCTTTTGTCTTTTTTCACTCCAATTTTTGTACATTGTTCATTTAAAATATCTGCGATAGTACTGAGGTGTTCAGCTCCTTTGATGCCTAACCAAATAACTTTAATGTAATTTTCATTTGGAAACACGCCGGTTCCTTCTAATCGTAACATATGAGGTTGAATTGATTTTACAGCATCTTTCATAATTGATTCAATTGCTTGAATTTGATTTAAGGGAGTATCCCCAAGGAATTTAAGCGTTATATGAATGTTTTGTGGTTCTACGAGTTTAACATTTGCATTAGATCGTTGAATATCTATTTGAAATTGTTCGATTTGATTTGAAACAGGGACTTCTACAGCAATAAATCCTCTAAATGTTTCCATACTATCAATCTATCCTTTTCATATCTGATATTGTGTTTTCATACAAAAAAATACTGCAGAAACAAGGCAGAAATTCACTTTTTGATAACAACTGTAAAATAATGTATATAAACCGGTTGAAACCAAAAAGAATAGTTGTGAGGTTGATGAGAACAAATCATCTTAATATTGGTTTAAATAAAGCTTTTTTTTCCTTGATTAGACCCTTTACTTTAGCCGCTCCTTTTGTGGTTTCAATTAGTATTATGATTGCAAGTTTCTTTTATCAACCAACAAGTCAGGATTTCATCAGTAGCTTTTTCACACTGATTCTTCCAGCGAGTTTTTCTCTAGCTATTTTAAATGGTGCTTCAAATGCGTTAAATCAAGCAACTGATTACCGGACTGATTCTATTTCTAAACCATATCGACCTATTCCAAAAGGAATTCTCTCTGTAAATCAAGCAAAAATCATAGCTCTTGGATTGTATGGTATCTCATTTTCCATTGCTTTTTATATCCATCTCACCTTTTTGATAGTGGTTTCATTAATAACTTTGTTTACAGTAACATATTCATTATTTCCAAGGATGAAAGATAAATTATTTTTCAATCAACTTTGGATTGCAATTCCCCGAGGATTCTTAGGAATCATTGCATCTTGGAGTGTGTTTGGATCAGTTCTTCAACCCCTCCCTCTTATCATTGCAAGTATTGCAGCATTATTTCTTTTTGGGGGATCAATTACAAAAGATATCACGGATAGTTCAGCCGATAAACAAACAGGGACTCATACACTTGTGAACACTTATGGGGTTCAAAAAGCTGCTATCTTAAGTTTTCCTTTCTTATTTTTCCCATTTTTACTTATTCCAGCAGCAATTGATGCAGGAATTTTACAAGAGGAATATTGGGCGCTAACATTTTTAGCAATCCCTGGTTTCTTCATATTTACATTACTTGTTAAAGATCAAAAACCAAGTCGATTTTTTGAAAACACATCAGCTTGGGCAGTAATGTATGCTACGTATTTTATTTACGCAATGATGTTTTCAATTTTGTCACTAATCGTTTCTTTTTTCTAACTATACCTTTTTTAATATCACCAATAATTTAAACAATAAAATATAAAAAACAATACGTGTTGTTCATGTATTAGTGGTTGGGAATGAATTTGGATGAGGATAAACCAATTGATGTCATGGTAAAAACAACGATAAATCAAAAGCTACTCATACTCAGTCTTTTGGGAATTAGTACAAGCAGTCTCTGTACTGGATTATTACTTTATTTTTTCTCTAGTGGATTTATTCCAACGATGAGTAGTCTTATTGTTGGCATTGTTCTTGTGTTTTTCAGTATATATTTCCCTTTTCAATCCCCAAATTTTTTTCTTGTAGAAAGTGACATAGTTGATATTGAAGAAGAGGAACTTGAGGAATTACAAAGTGTTATGAAACCGTGGTAAAAAAAATTTAATGAAAAAAAGAAAGGATTAAAAATTAATCCCAATCTGTTGGTAGAACTTGTGTTTCTGTAATATTTCGTGGTGAAAGCCAACGGAGTAAGTTTAGATATGATCCAGCTTTATCATTTGTTCCAGAGTTTCGAGCTCCACCAAATGGTTGACGAGCGACTACTGCTCCAGTTGGTTTATCATTGATATAAAAGTTTCCTGCCGTGTATCGAAGCATTGATTCAGCTTTTACAATTGCATACCTATCTTGAGCCATGATTGACCCAGTCAGTCCGTATGGTGTTGATTCATCACAGAGTTTTAATGTTTCCTCGAATTGATCGTCGGCATATACATAAATTGTGATCACTGGACCAAAGATTTCCTCAGTCATCAGTTTTGCTGTTGGATTCGTTGTTTGTACAATAGTTGGTTCTATAAACCATCCTTTTGAATCATCATATCCGCCACCAGTTAGAATCGTATAATCATTTGATTGAGTTGCTTCATCTATATAGGAAATGATTTTTTGATATGCTGCTTCATCAATGACTGCTCCTAGAAAATTATCAAATTTTTCTACAGGTCCTTGTGTTAGTTCATTTGTTTTTTCAACAATAAGTGTTTTTATCTGTTCCCATTTGCTTTGTGGAATATACGCACGGGATGCTGCTGAACATTTTTGTCCTTGATAACCAAATGCACCGTGTATAATACGATCTGCTGTTTTTTCAACATCAGCGGTGTGATGCATAAAAATAAAATCTTTACCACCCGTTTCACCTACGATTCGTGGGAAATTCTTATATTTCCTAACATTTTGCCCAATCGTTTGCCAAATCTTAGTTAGCGTTTCATAGCTACCTGTGAAGTGAATTCCTGCAAAGGATGGATGTTTTAATACAATTTCTGCATGTTTACTTGAAAATGGAACGAAATTTATAACTCCTTTTGGAAGACCTGCTTGTTCTAGGACTTTCATGATTTCATAATTAGCAAAGGTTACTGATCGAGCAGGTTTCCATAATGTTGTGTTTCCAACAATTGCTGGTGCTGTTGGAAGATTACCACCAATGGAGTAAAAATTAAATGGTGGAACAGCAAGAATAAATCCTTCAAGTGGACGCCAATCTAATCGGTTGGCTTCACCATGAAATTGATTAGGTTGTCCTTCATAGATTTGTTTGGTGAAATAACTGTTGAAATTCCAAAAATCAACTAGTTCAGCTAAATCTATTTCAGCTTCATAAGTGTTTTTGGATTGGTTCATCATGATTGCAGCGATATTTCGATATCGTTTCGGTCCTTGAAGTAACGATGCAGCGTTTTTAAAAACACCAATTCGATGATACCAATCCATATTTGCCCATTGTTGATGAGCGTTTAACGCTGCATCAATTGCTTCTTTGAGTTCTTCTTCACCGGCTAAATGAGCTTTCGCAAGAATCACGTTATGATCGTGAGGTGAACGTATGTTCATCACAACATCTGTTCTCACTTCTTCTCCATTAATGATTAATGGTATTTCAATCGGTTCTTTTTTGATTTTTTTAAGTTCTTGTTCAAGTTTTTTCCGTTCTTCTGATCCCTTTTCATAACTCAGGATTTTATCCATATCATTGTCTGGTTCTTCAATATTCCAAATCATATTATTTCACTCCTTCAATTTCAAAGGCTACCCCTTGAGCAAGTGGGACGTCTTTCCCATAATTAACAGTAACTGTTTGTCTGTGAGCATAAATCTTCCAGGCATCACTGCCGCTTTCTCGTCCGCCACCAGTCTCTTTTTCCCCACCAAATGCTCCTCCAATTTCAGCACCAGCAGTACTTGTGTTTACATTTGCTATACCACAATCTGATCCTTTGTGTGATAAAAAGTATTCTTCTTCACGGATTTTATTAGTGAAAATTGCTGAAGAAAGACCCTGTGGAACATTATTGTGAATCTGTAATGCCTCCTCTATAGTTTTGTATTTCATAACGTAAAGAATCGGGGCAAAGGTTTCTTCTTTCACAATATCCATTTCGGGGTTTGCTTCTATAATCGTTGGTTCAACATAAAATCCATTTTCTAAACCAGCGATTTGTTTAACATTTCCCCCAGTTATCAGGTTACCTCCTTGTTGTTGAGCGTTTTTCACTGCAGCTTCATAATTTTCTACTGCTTCTTCATCTATAAGCGGTCCAACAAGAACGGTTGGATCAAGTGGGTTTCCAATGCTTACGTTCTCATACACGTTTTTAATTTTTTTCAAAAAAGTTTCATAAATGTTATCTTGTAAAATAAGTCGTCGAGTTGATGTACAACGTTGACCAGCGGTTGCAAGTGCTCCAAAAGCAACTCCTTTCACTGCATTATTGATATCGCAACTATCTGTGACGATGGCGCCATTGTTACCACCAAGTTCAAGTAATGTTTTCCCTATTCGTTTCCCAACGATTTCTCCGACTTTACGTCCGGTTTTCACTGATCCAGTAAAGGAAATCAATGGGAATCGTTCTTCATTTAAGAAAACATCTCCTATTTCACTTCCTTTTCCTACAAGTAAGAAAAAGATAGGTTTTAAG
>CAZOPW010000004.1:0-20276 GCA_964581795.1 uncultured Thermoplasmatales archaeon
TGGTGGAATAAATTTCACCAAACACGTCGATCGTCGGATTTAAGAGTGCTCAAATAGTAATGCGCTAACAAGCACAGTTTACTCTGATTTTCTTAAATCCCCATTAACTTATTGTAACCCAGCGTTGAAGCGATCTATGTCATCGAGGTGCAATAAGCACCATTCTCTAAGATCAACCGGAATTGTCTGGGCCTTAATTTGTGGGTTTAGATGGTATAGAATTGTCCTATTTAAAGGTTACAGTCAGGTAATGTTTGACACGGTACCATTTTTGGAAGTTCGAATGGTAACTACATAGCCACACCTATGTAGTGGTGATAGTTTTTTGTAACGTGATTCGTCACGTTCCCCCATCGAAATTAAATTCAGTAAATTATGGTTTTTTACTGAACCACTATATTATACCAAGTTTGTATATTTATACCTTTCTTCTCCATTTGTACAATTGTAACATTTCATAGGTTATGATTTTTTTTGATCTTCACTCATAATACTGAGGATTTTTTATCCGAAAAGGTTTTAGCATTGATTATTCATCACCTCAAGGAATTCATTAAGCAGAGGTACCCGAGCGGTCAAAGGGGCAGGGCTTAGGACCCTGTGACGTAGGTCTTCGAGCGTTCGAATCGCTCCCTCTGCACTCTTATTAGGTTGATTTTGCAAATATAGAAACATAGAGTAAAAATGGATGGATATCATGACCGTTTTTGGATTTACGGGAAAACCATGGTCTGGAAAAAGTGAAGCAGTAAAAATAGCTAAACAAAAAAATATTCCTGTTTTCCGGATGGGTGATTTCGTTTGGGAGGAGGTAGAGAAAAGAAACTTGCCAATTAATCCAAAAAATGTTGGCCAAGTTGCCCAGGATATGAGGGAGAAGTATGGTAGTACTATTTGGGCAAAAAAAACTGTAGAAGCGATTAGTGAATTGAATCAAGAATCTGTTCTTGTTATTGATGGTATCCGTAGCATTGAGGAGGTCAATTATTTTCGATCCCATCTTTCCGATTCTTTCAAACTAGTTGCTATAACTGCTTCAGATGAAACTAGACATAAGAGGGCAAAAATGAGGGACAGAGCCGATGATAGCACAAGTGATGTAGAGATTCAAATGCGTGATCAACGGGAGAAAAAATGGGGTATTGACCAAGTGATTGAGTCCGCTGATTGTCTTATCAGTAATGAATCCTCGTTATCATTATTCCAACAAAAAGTGAATCATCTTTTTTCAAATAAAATAAAAGATTAATCGATAATTTAATTTATCCTATTTTAATATCCGACCTGGAATTGATTATGTTTGATGTACAAGTAATGGTTCGATTGAAAAAGGGAGTAAGTGATCCAGAAGGAAAAAACACAGAGAAAGCATTGCATTTACTTGGGTTTGAGGATGTTCAAAAGGTTTCTACTTACCGGGTTTTTGAGATCCAAGTTAATGGTTCAAATAAGCAAAAGGTTAAAGATACTGTTGAACAAATGTGTCAGCGGTTATTAACCAATCCTGTGATTCATGATTATAAGATTTCAATTGACGAGATATAAATGATATGATCAGTTTTTTTGGTGTGTAAAATATGGCAATTGAAGACAATGAAATTAGTCAATTTCAAGGGTTATCTGATGTATCCTTGATTCATATTTCACAATGTTCAGATGATGATCTGAAGAATTTAAGTCAAGAGATGGGGCTTGCGTTATCATTGAAAGAGATGAAACGGATTCGAAAATATTTTAAACGAAAAAACAGGGAACCAACCGATATTGAACTTGAAGCATTAGGACAAGCTTGGTCCGAGCATAGTTGTTACAAATCATCAAAAGTTCCATTAAAAAAATATGTATATGGAATTGCTGAAGACAAAGTCATAGCACGAGAGGATGCGGGAGTTGTTGAATTTGATGAACATCATTATTATTGTGCTGCTTTGGAATCGCATAATCATCCTTCAGCTGTTGAACCTTATGGGGGAGCTGCGACTGGTGTTGGAGGAATCGTTCGAGATATTGTTTGTATGGGTGCTCAACCACTTGCATATATTGATCCATTATTTTTTGGTCCTCTACATCTGAAACAAGGTCAACTTCCAGCAGGCGTGAAACATCCAAGGTATTTATTTCACGGTGTTGTTGATGGAATCAGAGATTATGGTAATCGAATTGGTGTACCAACACTTGCTGGTCAAGTCTCTTTTCACCCAGGATATACGAGCAATTGTTTAGTAAATGTTGGCAGTATCGGGATTATGAAAAAAGAAGAATTGATTCATAGTAGTGCTAAACAAAGTGGTGATGTATATATTTACGTAGGGGGAAGAACTGGTAGAGACGGTATTCATGGAGTAACATTTGCTTCTGCCGAACTTACTGATGAAAGCGAGGAAACTAGTCGGAGTGCAGTACAAGTCGGTGATCCTATAACAAAAGAACCGTTAATCCATGTCACATTAACCTGTAATCGTCTTGGTCTTTTACAAGGATTAAAAGATTTTGGTGGCGGTGGACTTTCTTGTGTAGCTGGCGAACTTGCTCATGCAGCCGGTCTTGGCGCAGAAATTCATCTTGATAATATACCATTGAAAGAGGAAGGACTTGCTCCGTGGGAAATGTGGATATCTGAAAGTCAGGAACGAATGATGTTTGTAGTGAGTCCAGATGATGTCGATCAGGTACTTCATATATGCAAACAATGGGATGTAAATGCAGTTGTGGTCGGCGAAGTTATCGATGAACCAGTTGCCCGAGTTTTTTATAAAGGAAAAAAAATATTAGATATGGATCTTGATTTTTACACGGGTGGACCAATATATGATGAAACGGAAAGACCATATTCTTTACCATCTAAACAAAAGAACCATGTTTCAGTTGAATCATTTAAGATACCTTATTTAGATGAAACATTGAAAACATTACTTCAACAGGAAAACATCGCATCGAAAGAATGGGTTATTCGACAGTATGATCATGAAGTGCAAGCCCATACTGTAGTGAAACCATTGCAGGGATTGCTCAATTTGGAAACTCACGGTGATGCAACCGTGTTGAAACCTTTACAAGACTCTTACAAGGGTATTGCTGTTTCGGCAGATGTAAATCCTCGTTTTATGTTAGAAGATCCATATCATGGTGCTCGAGCTGCAATAGATGAATCATGTCGAAATCTTATTGCTGTAGGTGCGCGTCCTGATGCATTACTTGATTGCTTGAATTTTGGGAATCCTGAAAAACCAAAGCGCATGGGAGAATTTTATGAAGCATTAAGAGGAATGGGAGAAATAGCAAAAGCATTATCCCTTCCATTTATGTCCGGAAATGTGAGTTTTTACAACGAAGCAATACAATCAGCTGTTCCCCCTACTCCAGAGATCATGGGTGTTGGTTTGATCAAAGATGTTCGAAAAAGTGTCACTGTTCCATTTAAACAGGAAAACGAACTGATTTATGTCATTGGAAAGAAGACTATTGAAGAAATGGGCGGTTCTGAATATTTTCATGTAAAACAAATAAAGGGTGGTCAGGTCCCTCAAACTGATGTTTCTGTATTGAAAAAATGTATGAATGGATTATTGGAGGCAATGGAAAAATCATTGATCACAGCATGTCATGATGTAAGTGAAGGAGGGATTGCTGTTTGTTTAACCGAAATGGCATTAGGCAATCGTATTGGAGCTGAGATATCAATAGATAGTATTCCGGGCTCAGGTCGCGAGGACGTGCTTCTTTTTTCAGAAACTACGACTCGATGGATCGTCTCTATAAGAAAAAAACATAAAAAGGACTTTGAAACAGTTTTATCTTCTAACAATGTCCCATTTGCATTAATTGGAATAACAAAGGGGAAACAAATTTGTATTAAAAAGAACAAGGAACCACTCATTTGTGAAGAGGTAGATTCATTATACAATCTATGGCAAAACGGAATCAATGCAGTGATGGGGTAGGCAATAACTTTAAGAAATCTCAAGCCGTTAAGAAAAACACGTGATGACCGAACCCTTGCTGAGCTAAACTCTTTTTAGTGTTTAGCAATGATGAAGATCTTGAGTGCTGAAAAATAAACATCACTTGTTGTGGATATGCTCTGCTAGCATATCTGCAATCTTTTTTAAAAACAATTCATCATCATTGTCAAAAGCCTGTGGTTGATCTGAGTCAATATCAATCTCTCCAATAATTGCTTCATCATGTTTGAGAGGAACAACAATCTCTGATCGAGTACTTATGAAACATGATAAATATCTATTGTCTTTACGAACATCTGCGATGTTTTCAATTTTTCCTGTTTCTGCTGCAGCTCCACAAATACCATGACCAATAGGAATCTCTGTATGTTCAGTTGCATGTGGTCCACTCCATGGTCCAAGATGAAGCATGTTGTTTTTAACAAGATAAATGC
Organism: uncultured Thermoplasmatales archaeon; assembly: GCA_964581795.1. Classification (GTDB taxonomy): domain Archaea; phylum Thermoplasmatota; class E2; order DHVEG-1; family DHVEG-1; genus EX4572-165. The sequence goes on from CAZOPW010000004.1 coordinate 4,397, forward strand.
CAACCCAGGTGTATGAATCAAAAGAAGAATGTAAATAATCCACGACACCCTGAAGTACAGATGATTTGTTATTTTTTAATAATTCTCGGATAGTTGTTATTGCTTTATCATACTTCAAAACAATCACCATGACTCAAAATTAATTTTTTTTATTGTCTATTTTATTTAATTCCTTTTAATATTCATTCATTACATACGTGTGAAGCCAACTTTTCTCACAAATCACGTTCGCCCATCCTGCTTCTGCTCCTGATTTTATCACAAAAATTCGTTCTTCAGGCGTAATAATTTCTTTGAGTTTATCTCTAATGTCAGTGGCTTCTTCACTAGTAACAACAGCCCACGTGTTCTTACAAATCTGTGCATGAATTTTATAAATATTGATTAAATCAATGATTTCTGCCTCTTTTTTCTTGTTTGCTGCTTCATATGCAATGATATAACACGTCATATCGTCCATTAACTCCTTTCTTTCAGAAACTTTCAATATAACAAAAAAGAACTAGACTATATGATTTTTTCTTAAAAAATGATTAAAATGAAGAAGACAATGAAAATTGAAAACGAGGTTCCTCCCAAGGAATGGTAACTGATCCATAACTTCCCCCTCCTCCGCGATGAAAATGAACTGTGGCATTTCTGAATGAAGAAATTGCTTCTGAAAGACCTGGAGAACACACTTTTGAAAGATCTGAGATTGGTGTTTGAAGTAATGTAGTAATTTCACTGCCAAATGTATGAACCAATCGACTCCATTCACCATTTACCTTATCAGTGAACGGATTTTGTTCATGATACACCCGAGTAATGATTTCATGAAGAGGTAAAAATGAAACATATTGAGGGCGATGAACGGGATGTTGAGATGGAAAGTATTCAGCTTTTTCCTCGATAACATCCGAAACTCCTTTCTTTATAATCCCTCCACAATTACATTTCCATTGTTGTTCAGCTGCTTGATAAAAAGAATAATGAAGTTGACATTTTTGACAAGCAGTATCAAAATATTTACCTTCCTCCGGAGGTATACCAACGTTTAGCACTGGTTTATTCCCTTCCCTTCGTTGAATGGCAGTTGATAATTCTTTGAATGTTGGTTTTTTTACTTTGAACTGAGTAAATTCTCTGCCTAAGCGAATAGGATGAGGATTATGTGTATCAGAATTAGTTAAAAACGAATAATCATGAAGTTCTCGTATCTTATCAGCAAAATACGTATTTGAAGCAAGACCTAACTCCACGAAATAGACTGAGGAAGACATATGCTTATAGCATTCAGTAATTGAGTTGTATTGATTATATAAACCGGAAAATGAATCAAATAAATGGGCGGGACCTATAAGTCCACCAACATCAACTACAAATTCTGCTAACCCACTACTTTTTATTGATATTTTTGGTCTTCCCTGTACTGAAATATTAGTAGTAAATGATTTTACATTTTCTCTAAAATCCGTTACTGCTGTTACATCAGGAAATAAAACAAGATGGTGAACTTGATCACTTGTCTCAATCTCCGAAGTTAGGATTAATTTGGTATTTTGATATTCATAGGTTCCAGGTTCAATTTCTGGCAACTGCTGGATTTCTTGCATCCATCCAGGATGAAGACAATCCCCCGTACCAATCAAATTTATTCCTTTTAATGCTGCACTTTCTGCAAAATCCTTCAGGGTAACTGGAATATCCAATCGTTTTGTATACGGAGAATGAATGTGTAGATCTGCTGAGATAATCATAACATCAAGATACCCTTATATTGCTGGCAGAATGGGTATTTTAACACGTGAGAATTCACGTTAACAGATAAAAAAAGGGAAATGGTGATTTATACAACTTAATAGTTTTTGTACTCGGAAGCTGAATGCAATCATTGAACGGAAAGCTCACCCTATAACCATTTTTTATCTGTTTTTTTTGGTACCCATTCACCCATACACTGAAAAGAGATTGTGCTATTAAAAATTTTCATTTCTTTTATTTTTAAACAAAGGCCATAAAAACCATTTTTTCACTCTAATTTTATCTTGTTTAACAGTAACGTTTATATGGAGAAACAAGATATGTTTCCTGTTCATTTGCACCCTTATTGAGATGGGATGAAAGAAAGAAGTAAAATGATATGAAAATAGAGTGATTGCACCGAAATAAAGGTTGATTATTTTATCAAGAAGTGATTGATTATGAGCGCTGAAAAGGATAAGACGAATGGCGGGTATGAAACTTCTTCTATTAAAGTTCTTGAAGGATTAAAAGCAGTGAAACAAAACCCGGCTATGTACATTGGAAGTACAGATGAACGTGGGCTACATCATTTAGTATACGAGGTTGTTGATAACTCAATTGATGAAGCTCTGGCAGGATATTGTAATAAGATCGATGTAACGTTAAACACTGATGGATCTGTTACCGTTTCTGATAATGGACGAGGGATACCTGTAACTGTTCACGAAAAATACAAAAAGACTGGTGTTGAACTTGTTATGACCACTCTTCATGCCGGTGGAAAATTCGACCGTGACACATATAAAGTCTCTGGAGGATTGCATGGTGTTGGTGTTTCTGTTGTCAACGCGTTGTCTTCTTGGTTGGAAGTCACCGTGTGTCGAAATGGTATAAAATACCATCAAAAATATGATCACGGAATGACCAAAACTCAATTGGAAAAAATTGGGGAAACAAGTGAAACGGGCACTTCAATTACATTTTTACCGGATTCAGAGGTCTTTGAGACAACAGATTATAAGTTTTCCACGATTGAAACTCGGTTAAAAGAACTTGCATTTCTTAATGCAGGATTAGAGATCAATGTGACTGATGAACGAGATGGGAAACATGCGTCTTTTAAATATGATGGGGGGATAAAAGAATTTGTTCGATATATCAATCGAAATAAAACCCCACTTCACTCAGATCCTATTTATGTGAGTGCTGAACGTGATGATGTTGAAGTGGAAATTGCGATTCAATATACTGAAGGATACACTGAAAATATTTTTACGTTTGCTAATAACATTAATACACATGAAGGAGGGACTCATCTTTCTGGTTTTAAATCAGCATTAACCCGTGTTTTGAATGATTATGGTAAGGGAAATAAGTTGTTCGGTAGCGATGATTTTAGTTTAAAAGGAGAAGACTGCCGGGAAGGTATCACTTCTATTATATCTTGTAAAGTAAAAAGCCCTCAATTTGAAGGGCAAACAAAAACGAAACTTGGTAATTCCGAAGTTCGTGGTATCGTTGAACGATTAACAAATGAGAAACTCAGTGAATTCTTTGAAGAAAATCCTTCCGTTGCAAAAGTCATTGTAAGTAAAGCAGTTACTGCAAGTAGAGCTCGTGACGCAGCACGTAAAGCGCGAGAGTTAACAAGGAGGAAAGGACTTCTTGAATCAACTGCGTTACCTGGGAAACTTGCTGATTGTTCTAGTAGAGATCCAAGTAAAACAGAATTATATATAGTGGAAGGCGATTCTGCAGGAGGAAGTGCAAAACAAGGTCGAGATAAGGATTTTCAAGCGATTTTACCCTTACGTGGTAAGATTTTAAATGTTGAGAAAGCACGTATGGATAAGATTTTGAAAAATAAAGAGATCCTTGCGTTGATTACTGCTATTGGAACTGGTATTGGTGAAGAATTTGATATTTCAAAAGCCCGGTATCATAAGATTATAATTATGACGGATGCAGATGTTGATGGTGAACATATTCGGACTTTATTGTTAACCTTTTTTTACCGGTATATGCGAGAATTGGTTGAAGAAGGATATTTGTATATTGCTCAGCCACCTTTGTATAAGTTGAAGAAGGGAAATAGAGTTGAGTATGTGTATTCGGAGCAAGCGCGGGTGAAAATGGTTGAGGATATGGGTGGAACTGGTGTAAGTGTGCAACGGTATAAAGGTCTTGGTGAGATGAATGCTGATCAGTTATGGGATACAACAATGGATCCGGAGTACCGGTTAACTGTTCAAGTTACTGTTGACGATGCATTTGAGGCGGATGAATTATTTACGATTTTGATGGGTGAGAAAGTTGAGCCCCGTCGTGAGTTTATTGAGACTCATGCAAGAGATGTTGAAAATCTTGATATTTAATGTGGTGATTATTGTATGACTGATGAACATGTAAATTTGTATAAGAAACGAGCGATTGAATCTGAGATGAAACGAGCATTCATTGATTATTCGATGAGTGTGATCATGAGTCGAGCACTTCCTGATGTTCGTGATGGGTTGAAACCAGTGCATCGTCGTGTGTTGTATGCGATGAATGATATGGGATTGACATATAATAAATCGTATAAGAAATCTGCTCGAGTGGTAGGGGAAGTGCTTGGGAAATATCATCCTCATGGTGATCAATCAGTATATGATACTATGGTGAGGATGGCTCAGGATTTCTCATTACGTTATCAACTTGTTGATGGACAGGGTAATTTTGGTTCTGTTGATGGTGATTCAGCTGCAGCAATGCGGTATACTGAAGCGAAAATGGCTAAGATTTCTCAATTGATGCTTGAAGATATCAAGAAGGATACGGTTGATTGGGTTGATAATTTTGATGGTTCACTTCAGGAACCGGTAGTATTGCCGGCGAGACTTCCGAATTTGTTGGTGAATGGATCTTCTGGTATTGCGGTTGGTATGGCGACGAATATGCCACCACATAATCTGACTGAAGTTGTGAATGCATTAGTTCGAATTATTGACGATCCATATTGTTCCGTTCCTGAGTTAATGGAAGAGATTAGTGGTCCTGATTTTCCAACTGGTGGAATTATTTATGGGAAAGGTGGGATTTTACAAGCGTATACTGAAGGAAAAGGATTAATTAAACTTCGTGCAAGAACCCACTTTGAAGAAAAGAATAATCGAAAGCGAATTATTGTAACTGAAATCCCCTATCAAGTGAACAAGTCAAAGTTACTACAGCATATCGCAGAATTAGTGAAGCAAAAGAAATTGGAGGGCATTTCTGATCTTCGTGATGAGAGCGATCGGAATGGTATGCGGATTGTTATCGAGTTGAAACGAGATGCAATTGAAGATGTTGTGTTAAATCAACTGTTTCGTCATACACAGTTACAGATTACGTTTGGAATTAATAATTTAGCATTGGTGAATGGGGAACCCAAGTTTTTAGGTTTACGTGATTTACTGCAGCATTATGTTGATTATCGGGTTGAAGTCATCACTCGGAAGACAAATCATGATCTGAATAAAGCAAAGGATCGTATGCATATCTTGGAAGGATTGATGATTGCTCTTGATCATATTGATGCTGTAATTTCATTGATTCGGAAGAGTAAAGATGCAGATGAAGCAAGAATAGGATTGATGAAGGAGTTTGAATTATCTGAGGCACAAGCAAAGGCAATTTTGGATATGCGGTTGCAGAAATTAACTGGACTTGAAATTGAGTCGGTGAAATCTGAATATGAAGATGTGAAGAAGTTAATTGAACAATTGGAATTATTGTTAAGTGATAAACAGCATATTCTTGATGAGATTAAACGTGAATTATTGGAGATGAAAGAGACGTTTGGTGACGAACGCCGTTCGGATATTGTGGAAGGGGAGATAACGGTAGAAACTGAAGATCTTATTCCAGTGCAAGATGTGATTGTGACGATTACTGATAGTGGCTATATTAAACGGATCTCATGTGATACGTATCGGGTGCAGCGTCGTGGTGGAAAAGGACTTATTGGGATGAAAACAAAAGAGGAGGATGTTGTCGTTGATTCATTTATGACTTCAACTCATGATTATATCATGTTTTTCACTAATCATGGGAAAGCGTTCTGGTTGAAAGGCTATAAAATACCTGAAGGTGGACGGCATTCTAAAGGAAAAGCCATTGTGAATTTACTTCCCCGTTTGGATAAAGATGAGTTTGTGCAAACAGCGATTCCAATTCATGAATTTGATGATGAACATTTTCTTGTGTTCTCAACGAAAAAAGGATTAATTAAAAAAACAGTGTTATCAGCGTATCAGAATGTTAGGGTGAATGGTATTCGTGCAGTGAAATTAGAAGAGGATGATGAACTCGTTGGTACTCGTTTGTCTGAAGGATCGCAAACGATAATGCTTGCTACTGCTCATGGACAAGCCTGTCGGTTTGATGAAACAGAGGTTCGTCCGATGGGGAGGGTAACCCGTGGTGTGATCGGAGTGCGGTTGAACCCAGGTGATTATGTGGTGTCGATGGCTATTGTTGGTGAAGATGGTGATTTATTAACGATTACAGAGAATGGATATGGGAAACGAACACCTATTTCAGAATATCGGAAAACACATCGTGGTGGAAAAGGAGTACGAACGATTATTACAAATGAGCGAAATGGTCATGTGATCTTTGTTCGTGAACTCACCAATGAAGATGAGATCATGTTAACCAGTCGGGAAGGAATGGTTGTTCGAATACCAGTTAAAGATATTCGTTTACAAGGTCGTAATACGATGGGTGTACGAGTGATGCGGTTAAATGAAGGTGATTCCGTTGTCTCTGTTGCAAAAGTCGTTGAATCTTCTAATGGTGAAGAAGGAGAGGCCTGTGAAGAACCAAATGCGAGTACGGATTCTGAATCTGAGCCCAGTTCTGAAGAAACAGAAGAAAGTGAAGAATGAGTAAGAGAATAATTTCTTAACTCATTTCCAAATTTTTTTTAGTTCATTGATTGATACGGATTGAATGCTGGATCCCCATATAGTGTAAATTCATGAACGGCGACATATTTTTTAGCAAGTGCTCGTGTTTCCTCAAAGGCTTGTTGAACTGGTTTTGGATTTTGTGGTTCTGAAGATAAGAAATCTGGGATTGCATTGTTCATTAATGGAGGTGTCCAATAAAACGTTGAATTTGCATCTTTTGGGAGATATTGGTTTTTTGCATCTCGTAAAGCTCTTCCAGTTGTAGAATCATCCTGAATCAAATCAATGATAAAATCTTCGCCAATGACCGCTCCAAAATGAAAAGCAGGATATTCATTTTTCAAAATATAGTTAAATGTTGCTTTTAATAATCCTAATGTGCCAATACCCCAGCCGCCAGGAAGTGGTCGGGGATCAAGGTATCCCGGGTCAGCAGTTACTCTCGTTGCACCTACATATGCATTGACTCCGGCATGTAAAAATGTTTGAGAAATAGTGTTTTCAGGTTCCAAACCATCAGTTCGACCAGTGATACAACTCACCACAAACAAAACTGATGGCCCATATTCCATATTATGAACAGATCGAATGTCAAATGCTCCTTTTGCATTCAAACCACTGCCAAGTGGTGGATAAATCCTTGCAAGTGGTGAAACCAATGGGATTCCTCGAGCATCTATCAGGATATCGCCATGTTCAAAAAGATTAAATGAGCCGTGAGCAAACGTAAAAATGAGGTTACTATTCAAATGATCTTTTCCACCAGTGACCTTTTTATCTGATGAAAAAAATGAAAGCATTTTTTCAGGAAATAACACACGATTTAAAATCCCGGTTTGTTTAATAAGATCAATGTCTTCAGTAGAAAAGCCTTCTCGTTGAGATTCAGCAAGAAATGTTCCTTTTACTTTTGTAAACCCTGTTTCTAATATATCCTGAAGGCGGAGATTAATAAAAGTGCTCTCTCCTGTTGGAAACTTGGTCGGTTCTCCTCTACCGCCATAAACAAGGTGACTGAGACGGGTGAGAAGCGGTAAATTTTGAAATTCAAGACCGCATCCAGTGGAAACCAATCCGGTATCTTTCCATTCATCATATCGTTCAAGGAGTGTATCATAAAAAATAGTTCGGGCAATTAGTGCACTTGCATCTTGAACATCGTATCCGGTCACCCGGCCTATCATGTTTTCTTGATATGGCCAGTAACTAAACGTATTGTTTTCAACATCCTCAGGTTTTGGGTCAATGTCTGCATAAATGAAATCACTTGGAAGAGCGAAACCGCTGAGGTATGCTGATGGATTGTCTGGCATTCCATCAGGATTTTTATAATAATACATTGGAATCATTGTTGGATCTGCGGAAATTGCAATATTGATTGGATTTTCTTTGTAGTAATTACGAAGTTGTTTCAATGATTCAACTGGTATGTTAGCTAAGGTTCCTAGGAGTTGATTGACTTCTTGGTGAATTTGCATAACATGCATGTTTGCGGGTTGAATTAATGATGGATTTGATCCTGGTTGTGTAATCCCGGGGCATTGTTCACCATCGTTGAGAACGTGGTCATCTGCAGCAAATGCATATTCTGATTTTGCCATCATTATTCCTTGATGATACGCGGTAAGATACGGAGCGATCATTGATATCTTATTCATTAACGGAACAATTGGAGAATCTAGTTTTTGAATAGTAACATCTGCACTGTATGAACCAAAGCGAGCTCCAAACCACTTTCCAAAGATTTGTAATGAATACTCCCCTGGTTTATTGTAAATTGTTGTTTCGAAATTAATTTGATCTTTAATAATGTCTCCTTGATTGTTTCGCTTAGATATTCCACCCATGGTTCCATCATACAAATAATTGATTCCCTCTGGATTTTGAAGTAGAAAAACGATTTCATCACCAAGTTCACTAGCGTATTCCGAATTTTGATTTTCAATACTTATTTTTACTTGTGCATATTTATAATTTGATGGAATAGTGAATGTGTGAATGCCTGCGCTACCCTTTGAAATAATTCCAACGAGTTGTGATGGAAGAAAAGCAGTTGATCCAACCGTTCCGCTAAATGAGTAATCAATCGAATCAAGAACATCTGGATACGTTACATCCATTGGATTAGCCATGGTGATATAATCAATTGGTTCATTGAACACTTGTTCATGAACCGTAATGAGTTCTTGATGAATCAAATCTAGTGAACTTAAATCAATTACATCAAAATCAGATGGAACATTGAGTTCTCCACAAAGATAAACTGAGTTTGTTTCTAATTGAGTTAACATTGATTCAAGTTCAGCATCAAAAGTTTCTGTTACAATAATTGGAATTCCTAAATACGATGCAAGAGGCGTAGCTGGTAGTCCAAGTCTATATCCTTCTTGATTTTGTTTGATAAGCATTACTGTTGAACTTGTTTCCCAGAAGGTATCTGCAACGAAAAGAGAAGCATCCTTCGGAGAAAAAACGTTACCAATGACTAGATCAGTAAGGATTCCAAGTTCAGCTTCCGTTCGAAGAATCGTTGAGGAGGGAGTGGTGAAATTTTTTACATAAAAAGGAATCACTGTTTGCTGACCAAATGAATCATAATGAACGGCGAGTGGTGTTGCTAGTAACGCATAAAATGGGTTAGCATCAGAAACCGTTATTGCTGTTGGTTGAATTGCTGAAAACGTTGAAACGGTTGTTTCATACACGTTTTTTTCATTTTCTGTAGCAATTCCTGTTAAAGAGGTTAGGCTTATTGAAGAACAAAGTAGGATTAACACTACTAGAATTGATAAAACATATTGTCCCCTTTTCATAATAGTTCACATTTATAATTATTATTTACTATTTATTTAAATGTTATGAAACAACTTAGAAAACAATAAAAAAAGAAGAAAAAAAGATTTTATTCAGCGAACTGATTCGATGGTTCGTAAGGATTAAATGCAGGATCTCCAAGAACATTGTATTCTAATTGGCATGTGTATTTTTTAGCCATTCGAGTAAAATCACCATCACTTGATGATTTCATGTTGTCTAACAGTAAATCTAAATCCTGTTTCGTGTTTATCTGCAATGATAATGGGGGTGTCCAGAAGAACTCGGATTCTGCATCATCCATAAATTGATTTCGGGCGTTTCGAAACGCAGTTCCAACATCTACATCATTTCTTGTTAGATCAGAGAACATATCCGAAGCGATTAATGCTGAAAAATGAGGATCTTGTAAATCCGGATTCAACGTTGTTTTCGCTAGTTCTATAAGTCCAAATCCTTTTGGTCGAGCCCGTGCATCTAAATACCCTGGTCCAGGTGAACCTCTAGACGAAGCAATAAACGAGTTCACTCCTGCGTGTAAATATGCTTGACTTGTTGTACATTTCGCTGGAAATCCATCAATCCGACCAATGTAACAGCTTTCAACAAACATTACAGATGGCCCTAAATCCATGTTTTCAACGTATCTTACATTATATGATCCAACATTTCCTAAACCTGATGATAATTGCGGGAAGAATGTTCCAAACATGAAACGGTTAAAAAGATTTTGAAAGAGCACTGGTCTGAAACCAATTGAATTTGTTTGTACGTCTCCATGTGAAAAACCCATTGGTTGACCATGACCAAATGAGAATATATAATTACTATTCATTTGATCTTCTCCACCTGTTATATCATCTGCTCCAACGACAAGTTTTGCTCGTTGTTTCGGAAAGAAAATCAGGTTTCCTATACCCATTGTATTAATATCATTAATGACTTCATCAGATAATCCCTTTCTCATTGATTTTGTGTTTTCTGTAGCAATGATGTCAAAACCACCTGGTTTGAGATGATCTTGAATAATTAGATTTTGGAAATGTGCTTCACCTGTAGGCCATTTGAATGGTAGGTCATGCGCACCTAATATTTTCCGCAGTAAATCTACAAAGGGTACTCGTTGAAAATCAGTTCCACTCCCTGTTTGAACGAGGGCAGTATTCTTCCAATCATCCAAAGAATTAACAACTTCTTCATAAAAAACTGTTCGTGCTACAAGTGCACTTGCATCTTGAGCATCCCAGCCAGTAATTCGTCCAACGATGTTCTCTTGATGGGGATATTTTTCATCATACGTGGATAAAAATTTATCTCTCGGGTAAATAGATATTTTATCATCCCGTGGAACTGGATCTATGTTTCCATAGATAAAATCACTTGCTACATCCCAACCATATTGTAAGGTGCATGCATCCTCTGTGTCGTAATAGTAATACTGTGGGATCATCCGTGCATCACCAACAAGTGTGATGTACACCGGGTTTTTATCATATGATTCTTTTAAAAATTTTAAATCATTCTCTGTTGTAACATTTATTTCTCGAATGGAAGCAAGGATATCATTAATTGATTCATGAATTTTAAAGGTATGTTCATTTGATTCGTCTATAATTTCAGGGTTTGAAGCGGGAAACACTACACCAGGATTTGGATCTTCAATAATACGTTCGTCACCAACAAAAGTAAAATCAGGATTTGCATATAGTATTCCTTTATGATATGAGGTGAGGTATGGTGCTATTGATGAAAGATTTGGCATGTTCGGAAAGAGAGCACTCTCCAATTCTTCAACAGTGACATCAATTTCATAATCACCTATTTTAGATGCAATATATTGACCAAATACATTTAAGGTATACATTCCCGGGTTATCGTAAATCGTGGTTTCCCATGTAACTTGATCGGTGACTATATTTCCCGCTGAATCTCGTTCTGGAATTCCCCCAACAGTAAAAGTAAGTGCTAACCAGTTTCCATCGGGATCATAAAACATTGGCATTAGTTGGCTTCCTGTTTCATCAACGTTTTCATCAACTAGATTTTTTGCATGAATGGTAACTCGTGAATATTTATATTCTTCAGGCACCTCAAATTCATGCATACCGGAGAGTGGAGCACCTTTCAAGAGAGGACCCAGTGCCATATTCACCATGTTTGTTATAGTAAATGAATTTGAACTAAGTGTTCCTTCGAAATGATATGACGTTGAATTCAGTACTTTTGGTTTCAAGGTATCAGAAGGATTTGTTAATGTAATATAATCTATAGTACCAAATCTATTAGTGACAATAGATCGTGTTAGATTTAGAATTTGCATTGGGGAATCTAATTTAATTTCTTGTAATCCATGGTGAGTGAAATTTCCGCAAGTGAATAAATAATCAATTCCTAAATGACGGATTGTAGATTGAACATTTGAGTTGATTTCATCAGTTACAATGATTGGTATACGCAAATATGTTGCCATTGGTGTTGCTGCTACTCCAAGATTGTAGCCAATTTGACTATTTTCCAGAATTAGAGCTGCTTGACTTTCTTTCCAATAGGTTTCTGCAAGTTCAAGTGAAATATCCGTTATTGTCTCTGTTGGAGTGCAACCCAGTCTTAATGAAGTAGGTTTTCCAATCATTGACTCTGCTCGAACGACTGCTCTTGAGGGATTATTAAAATTTTCGATGAATAATGGTACTATATGTTGTTGTCCCTCATCCGTATAATGAACTGCTAATGGTGTTGATACAATTGCTAAAAAAGGATTTTTATCAGATATCTTTATTGACGTGGGTAACATGTCTTCGTAGGTTCCTGTGAAGGTAACGATTTCATCTACTGTTGGAGATGCTGTTGTTGTTTCACCTGATTCCCATGCGTAAATTCCAATAGCGGCAATTGCAAGGATAATGACGCCAAGAAGGATGATTAATTTATCATTTTTATTCATATTGTGAGATTCCCCCAATTGAACCCTAAGATTGTAATGACTTTGTATATTTATATCGCTCTATTTAATGTTTTTCATTATATAATTTTACCTTGGAAAATATTGTATTTATCTTTTAATATAATTTTTAATGATGGTTTCTCATAAAATCCAATTTTTTTGTAAAAAAACGAATAGAAATGAAGCTGTCGGTAAGGATATCTTTTGTTCAATAGATTTAAAAACCCCTGGTTTTATTATGGCTGACGCTTAGGTGGAAATATTATGACAAAAGGTGAAATGTCACAACAATTACAAGATCAAATGGGCAGACTTCAACAATTACAAAATCAATTACAGATTATTCAACAACAACGATCTCAAGTTGATCAACGATTAAAAGAGATTAATGAAGCATTGGAAGAACTAGAAAACGCTACAGATAAGACCCCTATTTATAAAAGCGTTGGTTCAGTGTTGATTAAGGCAGATGGTAAAAAAAAGATTGTTGAAGAATTAACTACTAATAAGGAATCTCTTGATATCCGACAGAATTCCTTGAATAAACAAGAAGGACAGACTCGTGAAAAAATTAATGAATTGCAAAGCAAGGTTCAAAATGCGTTGAGTATGTCTAGTGGAGAGAATGCATAATCTCAAAAATTTTGAGATAAATTTGTAATGGAGAATATGTTTCATTTATGATAAAAGAAAGGCATTTTTCGCCGAAACACGATTTTCAAACTGGCATTATTGCAAAAATATTATTTGGTCTTAGCTTGATTCTGTTTATTATCGCAGGAATCGAGTTATTATTTTCAGTAGTCTTTATTTTTAATGCATCGATTTTTTTTGCTTTGGGCATCCTTTTTTTAGGGATCTCAGTCATCAGTTGGTTTTTTCATTCACAGTTTTCAAAACTTTCTGAAATTGTGTCTGAAATCGAAAACGGAGATTTTGATGAAAAATAAGAACCATCTTAAAAATTAAAGTTAAACTCAATTATGTTCCATATCTGCGTTTTCGTTGCTGATATGAATGAATTGCTTTTAGGAAATCTCTCTTTTGGAATGCGGGCCAGTAGACATCAGTGAAATAAAATTCTGAATATGCCATTTGCCAGAGTAAGAAATTCGAAATCCGTTCTTCTCCAGAAGTTCTTAAGATAAGATCAGGGTCTGGTATGTCTTTTGTATAAAGGTATGAAGCAACTTTTTCTTCGTTTATTTCATTTGAATCTATTTTTCCATTTTTAACATCTTCAGCAATGTTTTTTACTGCATTGACAATTTCTTCTCTTCCACCATATGCAATCGCGATGGTTAATGTGTAATTATTGTAATTTTTTGTTTGGTCCATCAAGGAAAATGCTTCTTTTTGTATGTGTTTTGGTAATGTATTGATTTGACCGATTACAGATACTCTTACTTTGTTTTTATGAATCCGGGAATCTTTTTTTGCTTTTAATAGTTCTTTATGACAGAGATCCATTAATTCTTTTACTTCATTTTGATTTCGACTAAAATTTTCTGTTGAAAACGCGTATAACGTTAAATTTTTGATACCGAGTTCTAAACACCAATCAAGGGTATCTCTTACTTTATCAGTGCCAAATTGATGTCCGGTTGATGGATTTAATCCTGCGGTTTGGGCAAATCTTCTATTTCCATCCATGATGATTGCAATATGATTTGGAATGTGTTCTTTTTTTATTTGATCGAGTAATTTTAAGTTTTGAAATCGTCTTATTTTATCTTTGATGAATGAGTATATTGTTGATCGGTAAATCATTGCAAACATGTTTTGTGCGATATCACTTTTGAGTGCGTAAAATTCGATACGCTGAAGGTGATTTTTTGCAATATTTTTAAGCATCGAAGGTTTTCTTTTGATACAAATTCCTCTTGATAATTAGGTTATTTTATAGACAAGGTTAAATCTTAGGAATATAAAAACTTTAATTATGTTTCTTTGATATTTTAGGTTATAAATTCATTTTTAAGTGATAACCGAATTTTCTATTTTAGATTGTTAAATTGTTTTTTAATTGAAAATGAAAACTTTTAATTCAGTTAAAATTCAAAGAAGTTTCCATCTTGTTTTTCTACTTCTACTACTTTATATTTTTTATGGGATGGTTCGCAAATTTGTCCTTGTTGTTTGAGATGGTTGATTGCTTCTTCTACTTTTAATGATTCTAATCCATTTGATTCTGCTTCCATGAGTATATCATAATGTACGGCGTTTCCATCATCTGAAAAGGAACAAATCTTTTTGATGATTTCAAATGTTTTATCCATCATCTCATCTTCAATGGGATTCTCCTCATCTATTTTTGGTAAATCATCAACATTTTTTGCGATAAAGGTAAGATTGTTTTCTGTATCTGTTTGTGTTGGTACGCTATTTTCTGGAGGCGTTTGTTTTGTGTCGTAATAAAATCCTAGTGGATTGAATTTATCATTGACTTCTTGTCTGCTTTGAAATCCAACTGTTGCTAGTCCAATGTTTACGAGGCAATCGATTGCTTGATCGATTTGGTTTATGTTGTATTTAGTTGTGAATTGTTTGACTTTTCCTAAAGTTTCCATGTCTATTTCAAAAGATAAATCTTTTCGCTCATTTTTTATTTCATCTACCCAAGTATTTCTTCCCTCACTCATGTAATCACCTTAGTTATGAAAAGATTGTTACTTAAATATTTTTCCAAATAAATTGTAAGGAGAGATACAATTTTAAAATTAATAAAAAATAGTCTTTTTATTTTTTTTAAAATAGACTAAACCATGTTTTGAATATGTTATGTAATATAGTCATTTTATTATTTAACAAAGAAAACCAAAATCGTGTTATTCTTTTAAATTATTTTATAAAGTGTCAATTTTTACATCTTCACTATTTAGTTTGAATTTGACGAGTGATATCCTTAGCCCATGATTTAGCTAAAGATGGTTTCATTGTTTCTTTTTGATTTTCATCATATTTAGCCCATTTTTCAGGAGTTTTTCCTGGAAAGGATATCATTGAATCAGGATTGAGATCATATTTTTTTACTAATGGTTGCAAGAATTTTTCAACTGCTTTATCGGGTTCTTCAATAGCCATTCCACTTGAAAGAAACATGAATAAATGCTTATTTCTCAATTCCTTTCGCTTTAAAATTTTCTTCCAACGACGATATACCATAAACATTCTCACACCCGTTCCTAAGATGATAGTATCAAAAGAAGTGACATCTGGAATACCCTCTGCAAGATTGAGAAGATCAACTGAAAAACCCACTGAGGAAAGTGTTTCCTCTATTATCTTTGCATATTCTTCAGAAGCTCCTCCTTTAGTAAAATACGCTACAAGTATCCTATTATTCATGTTTATACCACGAATCAAGATTTTTACCGAAGTTTAAGAACATTTCTATGAAGAACACAAAAAAAGACTAAATCAATATTACTTTTTAAATTAGTTCGACTATTAATCTCAT
>CAZOPW010000004.1:20376-50692 GCA_964581795.1 uncultured Thermoplasmatales archaeon
TCGACTATTAATCTCATATTGAAAAATGAATCATTCTTTTATCAGATAGATTTTTATACACTCTCTGTTTTTACGGTTCTCTATACCCTCAAATCAAAGAGGGGCTTAGCCAGGTAAAAATGAGCATAAAATCATCCTAATATAAAATATGATGGATAGACTATATTTTATCCTGGCAAACGAAAAAAAGGTGATAAACTGGGAAACATACGACAAACATTTATTAAAACACTCGCCCGAGACCTATTGGAGAAATATCCTGATCAATTCATCAATAATAATTTCCAACACAATAAAGAAAAAGTACAGGAATTAACCACGGTAAGAAGTAACCTACTTCGAAATCGAATTGCAGGATATATCACACGTAAATTAGCATCTCACGAAAAAACGACAGCTCAACCAATTTCTGAGTAATTAACTATCCTTTATGAAAAAACATCCTGTTGTTCTGGCAGGTGAATGTTATTTCAATTATTGAAAAAGCTCTTGCTGATCTGCAGCACGGAAAATTTGTGCTCATTCATGATGCTGATAACCGTGAAGATGAAACCGATTTCATATTGCCTGCAGAATTTGTTACTCCAAAACATGTGAAAATCATGCGTAAAGATGGAGGAGGTCTTTTATTTTTAATGATTACTGCTGAAATAGCTAAAACATTTCAACTACCTTTTATCACAGATATTTTTTCACATAGTGAATCAACTTTTCCAGTGTTACACTCATTGATTGCTGATGATATACCTTATGATGTAAAATCTTCGTTTTCAATTTGGTTAAATCATCGAGATACCTTTACTGGTATAACAGATAATGATCGCGCGTTAACCATGAAAGAATTTGCGTTATTATCAAAAAAATGCATGCAAAATAAAGTGGAAAAACCAGTTATTGAACTAGGGAAACAATTTCGGTCACCTGGTCATGTTCCAATATGCCGAGCATCCGAACAACCACTCACTTCTAGATTTGGTCATACAGAATTATCAACTGCATTATTAACAATGGCTAATGTTACCCCAGTTGCCTGTGGATGTGAAATAATGGGTGATACTGGTCGCGCATTATCCAAAGCTGAAGCAAAACAATATGCAGATAAACATCAATATATATTTTTAGAAGGAAAAGATATTGTAAAGAGTTGGAAGTCATGGTCACCGTAATGGCAACAGGAACATTTGATATCTTACACATGGGCCATATTTATTTTTTAAAAGAAGCCAAGAAACTCGGAGATGAACTCGTTGTGGTTGTCGCTTGCGATGAAACTGTTCGTCAGTTAAAACATGAACCGGTTACCCCCGAACAAATGCGTCTAAACCTGGTAAAGGAACTACAAGTTGTTGATAAAGCAGTTCTGGGAGAGGAGGATAATAAGTTTGATGTTGTTGAACAAATAAAACCAGATATTATTGCACTTGGATACGATCAGATTCATGATGAAAAATCATTACAACACCAATTAGATGAACGTAATCTCAAAGCTCGTATCGTTCGTTTACCAAAATATGAAGAAACTTCAGATTTGGATGGAACACGTAGAATTATTGCAAAAATCATTGAAGCATATGGATTTCAACGGGAAATGGAGAAGATTGAACAAAAATGAAACGAATTGGGGTTGTAGATACCACATTTGCTCGGTTAAACATGGGATCAATTGCAATCGATGAATTGCAGAGCACTCGAGATAATATTAAGATTATTCGCAGTACCGTTCCTGGAATTAAAGATTTGCCAGTTGCCTGTAAAAAAATAATTGATGAAAACAATTGTGACATAGTCATGGCCCTTGGTATGCCCGGTGGTCAACCAATTGATAAACAATGTGCTCATGAATCAAGTACTGGTCTTATCCACGTGCAACTCTCAACAAACACACATATTATCGAAGTGTTTGTTCATGAAGATGAAGCAACTGATGAAAAAGAACTCATATGGCTTACTGAAAGAAGAATTCGTGACCATGCACAAAACACATTAAGAGTATTATTTCATCCAGAATGGTTTATAAAACATGCTGGTACTGGCTTGCGTCAAGGATTTGACGATGCAGGCCCTTTAAAAAAGTAAGGAGGAAAAAACATGGCAAAAAAATCAATAAAGATTGGTGCAGTCGTCTCTGAATTTAATTATGATATCACCATGATGATGCTTGAACGAGCAAAAGAACACGCCCAATTTCTCGGCTGTGAAATCTCACAAACAGTGAAAGTTCCTGGTGTGTTTGATATGGGTCTTGCCATAAAGAAATTACTCGAACGGGACACAATCGATGGAGTAGTCGCGTTAGGAGCAGTTATTGAAGGAGAAACCGAACATGATGATATTGTGATTCAACATGCATCTCGAAAAATCGCTGATTTAGCAGTAGAATATGGGAAACCTGTTGGGTTAGGACTCACTGGTCCTGGAATGACCCGGTTACAAGCAGAAGCCCGTATTGAGCGAGCAAAAGCAGCTGTTGAAGCAGTCGTAAAATTACATCGTCGTTTACGACTCTAAAAAAAATTTATTTTTTCTTTTTTTCATGTTCTTTTTGAAATTGTTTAAAAGCAGAAGGTAAATGAATAGTGTACGATCCATCTTTTTCAATAATGATAGGTTGATGTTCTAAAAGACCCTTGATATCAATCTCGTATTCACCCGGGGGTCGAATGCCAATGGTTTCAGGATGCTCATTTTTATCTTTTTTCGGTAGGCACCTGTTAATTTGTTGCAATCGATAGGATTCATCCTCGACTAAGGTGTATTTTGGAAATGCTGAATAATCAAATGATTGTTGCTTTTTCTGAGTTTTCTGTTCCTTGTTTGGAGGTTTTACTACTGGTTGGTCTTGAATATGATTCGAAAGTGCTTTTCGAATATCTTTTGGTTTCATATTCACCCAGTTCCCTGCTTTATCAACCAAGTCATTACTTTGAGAACCAAGCATATCCACAAGTTGTTCGTTAATATCCTTTCCAATTTCCTGCTGTATTTGTTCACGAGCGTTTTCATCAAGTGCTTGTTTCGTATAAAAAAACCGATTTCCTCCACAATGAGGGCATCCTTTCAATAATTGCGGGGATCCATCTTCGAATATTTGTCCACATTTCAGGCATTGATGAGGCAAAAAAACTAGCCCCCTTTCCCCGGTATGATTTTTGTTTCAATCATATTGTTATCTTTATTAATTGTTTTCAGCAAATGTGCTGGTCCGATTACGGTCATCCGTGGTTTTTGAATGACCCCAAGTAATTTTTTTAAAAAACTGGGTTTCTCCTCTCCATAACCCTCCATTTCAATACCGATAAACGTATCTTGTTTGATTTCTTTCATTGTTTTTTCAATTAAATCAGATTGTTCAAGAGCAGTTAACCCTTGTTCTAACACAAGGACTTTTCCTTTTTGCACTTCCTTTAAGATAAATTTAATTTTTTCAGAAGAGGTGAATTCATCAAGTTTTTGTCTGGACACAAGATTGACTGCGATACTTTTATCTTTTTTACTCATGTTTTCACCTCCGTTTCTTACGATTTCGTTTCTTTCCGAAATGATGAATCATTTGTGAATACAAATCATCAGAATTATAACCTGTTAATGCACTAATTGGAACAACCGGATGCTGTGGAAATGCTGCTTTTAACGTAGCAGGACTTGATGTTTTTTGATCGATTTTATTTGCTGCGATAAGTACTGGTAAATTTCGTGCTTCAAGGTTTCCAAGAATGGTCACATTCACTTGGGTAAACGGATCTTTAGTTGAATCCATGACAAGTAGAATTCCATCAACATCATCAAGTGAACGAATAGATTCAATGACTCCTTCGGTTGCTTCTTTTGCTCGTTGCTTTGCTTCATCGTTATCCATTTTAAATTTACTGATGAATTCTTTAAAATCTACTTTTGTCGAGATACCTGGAGTGTCAACAATATCCATATAAAGAGAAGAACCATTATTTTCAATTTTAACATCTTTTTTCCATGTGGTCATTCTGGTTTCATGAGGAATTTCAGATACACTACCCATTTGTTCCCCAGTCCAATCCTGTACGATTCTATTGGCAAGGGTTGTTTTTCCCACATTTGGTGGTCCATAAATGCCAATTTTGGCCTGTTTTTTTCCAAAAATTCGTCGTAAGAATGATTTTAATCCCCTTCTTGTAAATAAACCCATCCAGTCTCTTCCTCCTAGTAATTGAGGAACCTCAATAGGTTGTGTATGGATGAATTGGTTTATTAGTTTAGCGGTTATTATTAAAATTATCTTTATTAAAATTAAATTTTTCACTCGCGTTTCTCTCTACAGAAATATTAACTAAAAAGGAAGAAGAATTGTAGAAATATGGTAAGTCTTATATAGCCACAGTTTCATTCTTGACCATGGTACTTGCCTTTATTGTGGGAGGTAACAGATTATGAGTGAGGAAAATATGTTTGCAGGAGAAAATCCTGAAGTTGACACCCTGGAGGAGAGACTCCGCCAAGCTGCTAATGAAATTGATCATCTTACTGATTCATTTAATAAAACAACCGAGAATCTCTCCAGAATAAAGAACATGTTGGATGTGGATGCATTAAAAGAAATAACCAGCACGATTCAAAAATTTGAGGGGCAACTTTCAGAGGTTGAAAAACAACGAGAGGAAGCATACCAAGGAGCACAGAAATATAGTGAAGAACTTGAAAAAGAAAAAGAACGACTGATCAAGTTGTGGGATGCTTATAAAAAACAGGAAGAAGAACTTTCCAATGCGGAAACTAAAATGCAGGATTATGAAGAGAAAGCACAGAGAGCAGAACAAGAGAAACAACAAATTGAACAGGATTACACCGCTCGCATTGAAACATTGAATCAAAAATTAAATGAACAAAAGGAATCTGCCGATAAAGTTGATGAGTATCAACAACGAATCAACGAATTCACAACTATTCGAAATAATCTTGAGCATGAAAACCAGGATTTAAAACAAGAAATCGCTGATCAAAAACAAACTATTAATTCATTACAAAATTCATTGGAAGAATATAAGAAATATGAAGAATACGCTGATTACAAAGAAAAATATGAAGATGTCAATAAAGCGTATGATAAAGAAAAAGATCGATTAACGAAACTATATCATCTTTATGAGGAAACAGAGCGGGAAGTCAATCAATTACGACAACAAAATAAGAAATGGGAAGAATGGTTTAATTCCAACAAAGAAATCTTTGATAAATTATTCTCTGGTGGACCACCATTCAATCCAACTACAACAACCACTAACACAACAGATAATCAACAGCCTCAAAATCAAGATACAGATAAAAAACAAAAGAAGAAAGGATTCTTAAAATAAGACATCCTTCTCCCATTTTTTTATTATTTTATTTTACAGTCAGATTATTTTTTCCTATGCCATTTCATCGATGTAACATCAGCAACAAGAGTGACAACATCTAACGTTGGTGCTATTGGTGGTGCATATGCAGTTTCCATTTTTTTAAACATATCAATTCTAGTTTCGGAAAGTATTGCAGCAGCATACGTGTTCACTCGTTGAGCAGCATTTTCACCAACAGCTTGTGCTCCAATGATTTTTCCAGAATCCGTTTCAACGATTGCTTTCATAGTAATTGGCTTACCACCGGGAAAATACTCCGGTTTGCTCAATCCAGAATATTTGCCAGATATTGCATCTACTTCACTTCGGGTTTGTTTTGATGGACCAACAGTTCCTATCTCAATATCAAAGAATTCGGATGTGGCGGTCTGCAACACTCCTTTTGGTAGTCTGTATTCTCCACCTGCTGCATTTATTCCTGCAGCTATACCTTGTCTCACAGCAATGCTCCCTAATCCAATCGGGACTGGTTTTTGAGTGACAAAATCAATGAATTCTGTACAATCTCCAACTGCATATACCTCTTCTTTTGATGTCTTTGAACGTTCATCTACTTTAATTGCTCCAGTATCTCCAATCGTACATCCAACCTGTTTAGCAAGAATTGTTTCAGCTTTGATTCCAGCTGCGATTATTAACAGATCAGTGGGGATTTCTTTTTGTTCATCCTGTTTTTTATCCTTAATTACTACTGATACCACATCACCATTTTCATTGGAGTTTACCTCTGTTGCAAACGTATTAAGATGAATAGTTACTTTTTCTTGTATTTTTTCTAGGACTAACTTACTCATGTCTTCATCTAATATATTAGTTAAAATCGAGGGCAGAGCTTCCACAATAGTAACATTTAATCCTTTTTTATGAAGATTGTCCGCCATTTCTAATCCAATTAATCCAGCACCTACAACAACAGCATTTTTTGCTGTTGAAATCGCATTTGATATCTTTTTCGCATCAGGAATTGTTCGTACCGTGAAAATATTATTTTTTAAAGTTTGAGAGTCTTGTTCACAAATTCCTTTAATTGGTGGAAGCGCTGGATTTGCTCCAGTTGCTATAATTAGAGAAGTGTATTGTTTTTTGAGGATACTACCATTTTTTTGTTCTGCGGTAATTATTTTTTTTTCCGCATCAATATCTGTAACTGTGGTATTTAAATGAAGGTCAATTCGTGCTTTTTGAAACCAATCCTCACTGAATTCTATAAGATCCATAATTTTTGGTATTTCCCCAGAAATTGCATAGGGTATCCCACACTTTGAATACTGTGGAAATGCAGAGGATTCGAAAATGGTTACTTGTGCTTTTCTATCTGTTTTCTTTGCAAATTGTGCTGCAGTTGCTCCTCCTGCTCCACAACCAATGATAACAATGTCATTTTCTTGTGATTGATTCATCAAAAATACCCATTGCCTGCAATAAAACAAGTTCTTTTAATCTTTCCTATCACAAAGTTGTTTAACAAAAAATAATTCAAAAAAAAATGAATATTGAATAAAAAGATTGGGGAATGATTTTATTCCCTTTTTTCCTTTGTTTCCTCAGAGGATTCTACTGTTTCTTCCTCAGATTCCTCTTCGGTTTCAACGAGTTCCTCTGGAACAGGAGCATCTGGTTTTTTCTCTTCCTCTTCTACAAGTTCTTCTGATTCTTCAGTGATTTCTTCTTCGACTGGCTCTTCAACTTCCTCAACGGGTTCTTCGGATTCTTCGGATTCTTCTTCAGATTCTTCCTTTTCAGATTCTGTTTCAGGTTTTTCTTCAGGTTCAGCTGGTTTTGGTTCTTCAATTTCAATCGTTGGTTGTTGAGTAACTTCTGTCTTGTATATTTCAATCCGCCGAACAGGATAAAATTTTTTACATGCTTTGTAAATGTCACTACCAAGTTTTCCCTCGATAATATATTTAATGAACTCGGAGAGAGTCATCGATTTTGCTTTAGACAAAATCGTTTTTCTCATGGTGAGACGAATGATTTTTTTCTGAGAATTTTGAATTCGACGATCAGTTGTAGCAAATGGCTTAATTCGTAAGCGAGCACCATCTCTTGTTTTTGCATCATAGACTGCATCGATTTTAGACCGACGTCTTCGAATCATTCGGCGTAAATAATCTGATGTTAATGTATGACCTATATAGGCTGTCTTAGCATTATTATCTTCAATTTGATTTACTTTAAAATACAATTTAATATGTGATTTTCTAAAATCATTGGTAAGATCCTGCATACTAATCTCAGTAACTCTATCTGTAATTTTAGATGGATCATCTGCAAGTGTTTCTGCAATTGTTACGTTATCAAATGAAGCTGGAGCTAATACATTATACCAGTTTTTGGCTTTCCATCGATCTTTGACTTTTCGAGCTGCTGCCCTTGAACGTGCTTTTGCCATATTGTATCACTTTTATTCATCGTTTATTGATAAGATTTTAAATAGGAGATACTAGGTTTTCCCGGTAATACATTCACTATACTTAAACTTATGCTGAATTGAACGCAGAAATAATCGTGAGGGTTATAAAATGTTTTTTTCCAACTAAAAACAGATAAAATAAATTCTTGTCAATAGAATGATTCTTTACTAAGATTTTTCTAATTCATATCGTTTAATTTATATGAATAGAATCTGTAAGATTTAAATAAGAGAAGGATATAGAATTTGTACACGATTATACATAAATCAAATAAGACAATCAAAGGAGTGATGAAAGAATATGGATCCATTTAGAAGAGATAGAAACCGACGACGAAAAGACCCTTTTGATATTTTTAGATTTGACGATGAATTCGAACGTATGTTTCGAGAAATGGAGCGAATGATGGAACGAGCATTTCGTATGCCTTATGATAAACTTGAACCAGGAAAATCATTTGTTCGAGGATTCAGTATTCGTGTTGGACCTGATGGCAAACCACACATTGAAGAATTCGGGAATCATCAAGTACCCTCAGATAAGGGAGAAACATCTATTTCTGATGAACGTGAACCATTAACCGATCTAATGGAAGGAGCAAAAGATATCTCTGTCACCGTTGAACTTCCAGGAGTTGAAAAAGAAGATATTGATTTACGTGTAACAGAAGATGAACTTGAAATTACAGTTGATACCCCTCAACGGAAATATCATAAAACCGTTAAATTTTCTAGTGAAGTAAAACCAAAAACAACGAAAGCAACGTATAAAAACGGGATTCTTGACGTTGTTGTTCAACGGAAAAAGGTTGAACAAAAAGATGATGAGGGTTACCACGTAAATATCGATTAAATCATTTTTTCTCCTTCTTTTTTTAAAATGCTTTTGTGATTTTAATCTTATCTGATTTTTTGTAAACATATTGTTTTATTTGATCTACCTTTTTTTCATACCAATCAGAACGTTTGAAAACATGAGTTGAAAAAGCATTCAGTAACGATTCATCTTTACGAATTATTGGTAACAGATATGATTGAAGCCCAGGTTTTAGATGAAAGTTGTCTATCATAATAGATGACACTTTTTTTTCAATGAACATCTCAAGTAAAGATTTGATTTGATCCCAAGATAAATTAGGATAAAGAGGACCAAGAAACACACTTGTTTTAATTTGTTGATTATACTTTAATTCATCCAAAATAAGAATTCGGTCTGAAAAAGAAGAAGCATATGGTTCAAGTAACATTCGATGAGAATCATTAATTGTTCCAATACTAATCATAATTTCAGGATGATAACATTGTTGAATCAATGGTATATCGTTGAGAACAAGTGTTGATTTTGTTTGTATTTGAATAGGAAAATCATATTTTTTAATTTGTTCAAGACAGTATCTTGTGATGTGATATTTTTTTTCAATTGGTTGATACGGATCAGTAACCGTTGATATACCTATAACTCCAGATTTTTTCTTTGAAAGTTCTTTTGCTAAAACAAGTGGTAGATTTCTTTTGACATAAATTGTTTCAACCCATGTTTCACGGGGAAGATGAAGCACAGTTGGAACGTAACAATATTTGCATTGATGTCCACATCCCGAATACGGGTTAAGTGCATAATCTAAACCAGGAAGTTTTGAAGGTGAAAGCGCAGTTTTGCTTGTGATTTCTTTTACTTTCATATTCCTTTTTATCCTGAAAAATCATCTAATCTTGTTTGAAACATTCGATGTTTTAGCAAGGCACTATTTTGAATCCAACGATTCATTGGGATATCTAATTTTGTTCCAATATAAGCTAATGATTGTTGTAACGTATCGAATTGTTGATAGGGTTGTTGAAGTGTTCTTCGAACACTTTCTCTAACATTCCACACTCCAATTGGCATGATGTATCCTGGATGTGCTTCTCGAAGTATAACTGCAGCAGCTTGTCGTTTATCTTTATGAAGGGTTTCATTCACCGCAAGTCTTCCAGCATAGTAACATCCTCCAATATCTGCATAGGTTTTTCGTCCTTCATTGAATTCATAACTATTGTAAATAGAAATCGAATTACCGTATTGATTCCACGTTGTATTTGGATACCATGCTTCAATGAGTTCATATTGCCATTCTGATGGCATCATCAAAATAATCCATCGGTTGTCATATTGATTATGATAATACACTCTGAACATGTTAATCCAAGGCAAATGCCGGGTGTGATCCATGAGTTGTTTGCCGATTTGTGAATCCACAGCAGTGATACTCCAACGAGTTGGAACAAATCGACGGTATTTTCCAATTCCAAAAGCACCAACACTGAATGCTTTTTGAATCTTTGAAATTTGAACGCCGTCTTTATACAATGAAAAAACTGCTTCAGCTGATTTTAAATCAGTATCATAGTATGCTTTTTCAACTCGTTGATTATATTTTGGATTTGTAATATTCATTTTTTTTAACGGTGCTGATGGGCCATGGGGTTGAATATCATCGTAAAATCGGATTCGACCTATGGGTCTTTTATTGAATAATGCTTCTGTGAACACACTGTTTTCTGCTAGAGCTAATTCACGAGTGAATTCAATTGTCTTATCAGATTTTTCAACATCATAGACTTTAACCGTATGCTTTCCTCTAATCAGTGAGGATCTGAAATCAACGATTTCATCAAGTGATCGGTCTAACCATTGTTCAGGAGTGTCAAATAATGATGTATTTCCCATACGAGGTGGAACTAAAGGTCCAATGGATACTTTAGGATACCCTACTCTACCAACAAAAATACTTGGTGGTGATGCACCATGAATGAGTTTTGAAGCAAGAAATGGTTTCACTTTATTGTGAGAATGATACCGTACGAGAACAGGACATCTAGATTTACCACAGAGTAGTTTGGTTCCTCTGCAAAGTGCACAAAGAGATGTTGATCGAGAAGAGGTTGATGAAATGTTTTTAAAAGCTGCTATTTGTGCCACAATAGTACTCAACAAAGAAGTGTTTTATTAATGTTCTTCAAGGATTAGTGAATGTATACAATTAATAATTTTTATGTATTTGAACATAGTTTCGGTTTAATATGGCAAAGAAAACATCATCTTCAAGGAGAAGATCTAGACCAATTTCAAAAAAGAAAAAAAAAGTACCAGACAAGAATATAATGATTCTTGCAGGTATAGCAATTATTATTGTTATCGCTATTGCAGGATTTTTAATCCTTAGCGGAGGAGATAATAATACAAACAATAACGTAGATGAAGAAGAAAACCCCATAGCAATTATTAACACATCCAAAGGAGTGATGGAACTTGAATTATTTGCAAATCAAACACCTAAAACAGTCGAAAATTTCGTGAAACTTGCAAATGGTGGATTCTATGATGGGATGATTTTTCATAGAATTAGCGATGACTTTATGATTCAAGCTGGAAAATCTTATCCAGATGGAACTGTAAAAACAAGTCCTTATGGAAACATTGAAGAATTTGAAGGAA
Source organism: uncultured Thermoplasmatales archaeon (assembly GCA_964581795.1). Classification (GTDB taxonomy): domain Archaea; phylum Thermoplasmatota; class E2; order DHVEG-1; family DHVEG-1; genus EX4572-165. Next base: position 31,643 of record CAZOPW010000004.1, read on the forward strand.
GCGTTTCTCATGTTGATGGTGCTATTTCGATGGCAAGCACCGGATCAGGAGTGCCGGGAAGTGCTGAGTTTTTTATATGCGATGGACCTCAACCGTTTTTAGATGGAAAATATGCAGCCTTTGGTGTAGTGATTGATGGTCTGGATGTGGTTAGAGATATTGCAGATGAAGAACATGATGGTAGTTTTGAACCTCAACCAGGCGGCGGAAAACCATTGGAAGACGTCATAATAAATAGTATCACGATTGAAAATAAATAAAATATAAAAAAGGAATGGTGAGAAGAGATGAATCGGAAAAAAGCAATATTTGATACATCTATGGGAAAGTTTACTGCTGAACTCTATAATGATAAGGCTCCTTTAACGGTGGGTAATTTCATTAAATTAGTTGATGATGGTTTTTACAATGGACTTGTGTTTCATCGAGTAATCCCAAGGTTTATGATTCAAACTGGTTGCCCACACGGAACTGGTTTCGGAGGTCCAGGTTATACTATTAAAGATGAATTTCACCCGGATTTAAAACATGATTCCAAAGGAATGTTATCAATGGCAAATACCGGTAAACCAAACACTGGAGGAAGTCAATTTTTTATAACGGTTGCACCCACACCCTGGCTTGATGGAAAACACGCAATTTTTGGAAAAGTTATTGATAATTATGATATTGTGGAAAAGATTTCAAATGTAAAAACAGGACGAAACGATAAACCATTAACCGATGTTGTTATCAACAAGATAACTATTTCGGATTAATGGTGAGGCATGACGTATGGCAGTTCTTTCAGATACAGATATTACAAATTATATGAACGATAAGAAACTTGGACTTGAACCATTTAATAAAAAAAATCTTACGCCTAATGGATATGATTTATCTATTGAAGAGGTGTTTATTAAAAAAACGGGGAATCACGTGAAGGAAGGATTCGCTTTGATTCCACCACTTTCCTGGTTTGCTATTAGTACAAAAGAATTTGTGAAAATGAGTGAAAAAATCACCGGTCAGTTATGGATTCGATCAAGTTATGCAAGAAAGGGAATAATGGCAAGTTTTGGTAAGGTTGATGCAGGATTTCATGGAACCCTTACTATTAGTTGTTTTAATGCAACGGAATCAGATTTAGAGATTCCTATTGGTGATCGGTTCTGTCAGATTGTGTTCGAAAAACTGGAAAGTTATCCTTCAGAATTATATGACAAAAAAAGTGGGAACTATCAAAACCAACGAGGAGTAACATTGCAAAATTAAACCATTATTTTTTTACTTGGTTTTCCGTGCAAATGTTAAGTATCCTGTATGTCCAAGCATATTAAAACTCGGCCTAGTTCCACGATCCCCAACGATCATTTCTCGTTCAATGAGTTCAACGGTTTTAATCATAGTAAACGGATGTTTTTGAATTTCTTCAACACTTTGTTCAACTTGTGAAATAAGCGGAGAATACGTACACAAATATCCTCCAGAACGAAGAGCTTTGTACGCATGGCAAACTGCATTCCATGGATCAGGTATATCTAAGATCACTGCATCTAAATCAGTTTCTGAAATACCTTTAGTCACATCTTTGTGTTTAATAGTGACCCTATCTATTAATTGTGAGGTGGACAAGTTTTTTGTCGCATGATCAATGAAATCTTTTCGGTTATCATAAGAAAAAACATGACCGCTTTCTCCGACGATTGATGCAAGAACCGTGGTCATTGAACCTGAACCAATTCCTGCCTCTAAAACTGTTTTTCCGGGGGTAATAGAACAATGTAATATTATGTAGGAACTATCTTTTGGTAAGATGATTTGAGCTTTTCTTTTCAAACCAGTAAGTGTATCTGGAATTGATAAAGGAAATAAAAAAAATGTTTTAGATCCAATTTCTAATTGTGAACCGTATTCTTTACCAATTAGGTCTTTCGGATTAAAGACTCCAACGCCTTTGTATTTATCCGTTGATTGATTTGTATTAATAAGGTAAACTCGTTGTTTCTGATCGATAAGTGAAACAGTGTCTCCTTCTTTGATAGTTTTTTGTTTGTTTGTTTTCATAATTGCATCACGTCAGGAAGGGAACCAAAACTGAGTGGTTCAAGAGATAATTGATCACTATAAAGAGATTGACAAGAGCACGATAAACTCTGAAATACGATTGGGTCTTGATGTAAGGAGAATTCTTTTATTGCATTTAACACGGTATGATCACACTTTGGACAGTTATGTGCACCTCGTTTTTTCCCTCCACCCGTGATATCACATTGTAATCGTATATCTTTGTGTTGGTTCTCTGCATAGGTGAGAATGTCTATGATAGTCCATAGCCATGGGGGTCTGTATTGTTTTCGCCTCCATAAATACTCAACAAGCGTGTTTTTTTGAACACTCGTCGGGTTAAATGAAAGGATATCATCCTTTTTTGTATGAGTTAAAACAGTGTCAATGGTTTGTTTCCCATCCTTAACTGCTTCTTTTTCTGTAAGAAATGGTGGCTTGATTAAAATATATGTTTTTACAGCAAAATCATTTTGGTGAATGAGATTTACTGCATTAAGATAATCGTTGAAACTGAATCCTTTGTTGATCGTATGGTTTCTAATGAAATCCTGACTTGTTTCTAGACCTATACCAATATCAAATTCTGTGTTTGTCATTACATCCTGTAAACGATTCATTGATTCCTTAGTAACAAATTCTGGTCGGGATTCAATCGCTATTTTTTGTGTTTTTGACTGTAAATCAGATAAAATATGTTTTTGCACCTGTTCTGGAATTTCCCTTTGATCTAGGAAACTTCCTGAAGTAAAGATTTTAACGATAGGTTCATCATGATAATGTTTGATTGCTTGTTCATATTGATTGATGAGTTGATCAGCAGATACTTTCGAAAGCATGCTATCGTTAAAATATCCGCACATACTACAACCAGATTGAAACATCCAAGAACAACCTTGGGTACGCAAAATGAGAACAAAGGCATCAACGATGTCATCATGAAACCTGTCTTTTTCTGACCAAACATGAACTGGTTTATTTGGATCAGGTATCTTCCGATGCTTATATGGTTTCAACTCTTTAATGAACTGCTGTAATGGATTCATAATTAGTTCTTTTTACCCGACTTTTTACGTTTAATAATGAACAGTACTCCAATAATACTAATCAAAAACACGAGTAATTCAAAACCAGGAACTTGAATGAACCTTGGTTTGGGAGGTGCAATAGTTGGTGGATCTTCGGTTCCAATTTCTGCAGCATCAGAAGTAACTACATAATAAGTTGCATTATCATGAATGGTGTTGTTATACATTCTACCATCATTGGTGAAGTAATGAATGCATTCAGCAGAAATCGAAAGTGTTATATTTTTTTCCCTCACCCATCCTTCTATCCGTGGGCTTGTCTTATAAAATTCATCTGATTTGGTTGCATTAATCGTTGAAGAATAACTATTTGTTGAGAGAGTATAGCTAACAATATCTACGTCGGGTTTTACATCAATAGTGAGTTCATCTGCATAAGTAATCGTTGGACCCGGAGGAGTTGTTACTCCAGACGGTGAAGGTAATTTTATCGTATCTTCTGAGTACTCAAACGTCATCTCTCTAATTGTTTGTTGTCCACTCACATCTTTTGTTGTAACAATGCAATCAAATGATCCAATCTGATTAAGTTCATTTTTAAATTCATATAATAAAATATCATTATCAAGTGCAATCGACGTATCAACAAGAGTCTGATTTCCATATTCTATTTTCAATTGTGCTTGATTATCTTTTATTCCTGCATTATCAGTTATTTTTGAAACGATTAGAACTGTTCCACCAGGTTCCTGCATGTCTGGAAGGGTTACCATATTTACTTGTGGTGGTTCAGCATCATAAAATGGTGGATTAACAAGGACGATAAGAATGAATAACCAGGTGAATAAATAAATAGCAAATGAAGAAAACATCCCTTTTTTTTCGATTTTATCTGTATCCACAGAAAATTGTTTGAATAAATATTGAATCCAGGATGCTGAAAATATTCCAAATAAAACAACTAGAGCCCATTGGAAAGGACTATCCTGTAAAAGAATCCAGAATCCAAACGAGATCAGTGCAATGACAAAAGCAAATCCAAAGGAGATAAATGTCGCTTTGATCTTTTCTTTTTCTTTTGAAACAAAGTTTTCCTTGTCAAATTTTGGCATTTCAAAATCTTTTGATTCTGATTCATCTTTTTGTTCTCGTCGTTTCGCCATCACAGGTGGATGAACTTATGATTTAAAGCTTTTTTTCTTTCATTTCCTCTTTTTTTATGAGAATTTCTTTTCTTCTTTTTCTTTTGCTTTCGCAATTTTTTTTAATTGTTTACTCTCATTTTTTGCTCTTTTTTTCTCAATTTTTTCTTGTTCTTTTGGACTAAGTTCAGCGTATTCATTTGGCAGCGAGTTTGATTGATTTATTATTACTTGCTGATCATTATTTTTTTGCACAGTTATGAGCCCTGATCGGAATTGATACGTGAAAAATAAAGCAATAAGAATGTACATGATTATGACGATTCCTGCAATGATGAAAAGTAAATCTTTATACTGATACGTGACATCTTGGACAAACCAACGAGTCGCACCAAGGATTGCTAAAAGAACAGATCCTGCCCATGCATGATGTCTTGCCATATCATACTTTTTTTTATAATCAGCTTTTTTAGTCATAGTAACATCCACCGGTTTTAAGTTACAAGATGATACAAATATTTCTTTTTTTTACTTCTTTTTTTCAATTATTTTTTCTGCGATGTGTACACAAGAAAGAAAATCATCAACGGTGTGAAGCATTGAGGAAACAGATGATGTTTCAATTGTGGTTTGTAGAATGTTTTTATTTACACTAGTGTTCATAAATGATGCATCATCAATTTGAACAGAACGAAACACTTGATTTGCTTGATTTTTTGAATCATATGTTAATTCAAGTGTGCAAGTAACCTTCATAGTTCTCACGATTCCTTATGTGTTATTTGCTCAGAGATAATAGTATCAAGTAATCTAATAAATTCTTCTTCTTTATCCTGGGGGAGTGTTGCTCCTGCTGCAACTTGATGGCCACCTCCATGTCCACCTAGTTTTTTTGCAATTCTTTCCATCGCAGATCCTAAGTCTAAACCATTGGAAACAAGATATTTATTCCCTCGACAAGACACATGGAGTTCATCTGGTTTTTTCACAATGGAAAATAATGGTTTTTCTCTATCAAAAAGGTAATTAACTGCAATTCCACCAATCACTCCACCTAAAGATGATTTCTCTGTGTAAAAATATCGTATTGTCTCTGTTTCTTTAGGACCATTTTGTTCCAATTTAAGTAATTCATCTAAGAGTCGTTGTTTGTATTCTTTTTCATATGATCGGGCTTCTTCATATGCTTTCGAATCACCCATGCACACTGCAAATCCAAGATCGCGATGACCCCCTTTCCCACAACAATCAAGTAAGTCAGCGAATTGTTCCAGTTCACCCCAAGTTTGATCCGCATAAAAACGAGGTCTTATAACAGTGTCAATAATATTTGGTTCACATCCTTGTTTTAACAATAAAACCATCAACGCAGAATGAAGGCGTTTTTGTTCTTCAATTGATATCTTTTGAGCTGGAGTTTTAGGATTAATATTAATTTTTTCTAAAAAATCTAAAATTTGATCCTTCCTACCTGATAGACCTGGATAAAACGGATCTATTGCATAATATAATGCTTGATGAATCGTTTCTCCATTGAGTTTCACACTTGTTTTTTCATTAACGATCTCTTGTTTTACCGCTTCCTCAATAAGAGTTTTATTATACCCTGTGAACCCATCAATATATTGTTTATCACCTGTGGCACCAGCGATAGCGTATACAGCTAAATCACGGTTTTGTTCATCTAATGCGAAAGCAACAGCATAACTTAAACTAGCGCCAGATGCCTCATAGTTTCCATTAATGTCAAATTGATATGCATTCAGTTGTAAAATTGAATCTGACGTTTTTTCAGTAATGAGTTGATGATGATCAATAATGATACAATGTGAATCCATTTCTTCAATGAATGGGAGTTGTCCACTCCCCATATCAGTAAAAATGATTAAATCATTGTGTTCTTTTCTCACTTTTTTCAATCCTTCAGTGAATGGATTGCGCATTAAACTAACTTGAAAATCATATCCTAATCGTTTTACTGCTTTTGCCATGATTGTCGCTGCAGTAATACCATCAGCATCATAATGTGAAATAATACGAACTCTTTTTTGTTTTGCATATGAATGAATCCATTCCGCTGCAATCTTTGCTTGTTCCTGTAAAGTTTTTTTCATGTCTGCATCAAACAATAACAAAAAAGAAAGTCATTTATTAAAACCCTTTCTGAAAGAGGATGGTGAAATAGTAAATAAAGTAGGAATAAAAAGTGAGTGAAAATGATAAGAACAAAATTTTTGTTTATTCAAATAAGAGTTTTGCTTGTTTGGGACTGTATTTCCAATCTTGTGGGAGTTTGTCACTTTCAATATAGTACCGAGCTAATCGACGTATTTTAGATTCAACGAGTTGAAGGTTTCGTTTGTTTTCTGTATCTTTCTTATGAGTAAGCATGTGTTCTCTTATCGTTAAAGCCCTGCTGATTAGATTCTTTAAATCCTCTGGAATCTCTGAGCCGAGCTTGTTTTCAGAAAGAATCCGAGTGATTTTTTTTCCAGTAGCAAGCTTCACATTTGGAACCGCGTATTGATCTCTTAGAATCAGACCGATTTCACTTGAGGATCTTCCACTCTTAGCAAGTTCAATAATTCTTGATTCAATCTCTCGAGGTTTAAGTGAACTCCAAGATGGATGTTCCTTTCGCTCATATTGATGAGTTGAACCAGATCGTCCTTTTCGACGTGCATGCATTCGTGCCATACTTGTAATTCTCCACGTATTCTTATGTAAAGTACTTTCGGAATAGGATTGTACTATTTAAATATAAGGGCCAGAGAAGAAAAAAAGAGAAGAGAAAAACGATTCTTTATTTAACTGTTGTAAATCGTTTTCCAAGTTTTTTCATTACTTTTGGAAGTGTCGTATATTCCATGTCAGCCATTGGAAGCCTATGTGGCTCAAATGGACCATGGACTCTCATGTAATCAGTGATTTGCTGTGATTGTCTTCTAACAGCATCAAAAGCAGGATCATCAAACAAGTCAACCGGTTCAGTAAGTTTTCCGTTATGCAATTGGAATCCAAGAGCAGTTACCCTTGGCGGGCCATCAAATCGGGTGCATTGAGCTTGTTTAACGGACACAGGCATTAATGGACCATTGTGTGATCCGCGCATCCAACCACTGACTAAATGACCATGAGCAAAACCTTCTAAGACTTCACCGACGGCTGGAAGTCCTGATTGAGCTCGAACAGCGGCAACTGGATCGTCTTTTCCAACGTATTCGCCTGCGATTTGATACAATTTTTCTGTTGAAATGACAGCGTTTGGTTCATCATCTGGGAGTTTTGAAGTTTTTTTCGGGTAAACGTGTTTGATGACGAATCGACTTTTCGCTCCAATTAACGCAAGTAAATCATACATTTCTTCAGGTGTTTTTAACATCACGTGTTTGTGTTCTTTAATATCCCATACATCAAAAACAAATCCATCATGCAAGCTTGGGTCAATGATGAGTCCTGCAGTGTTAAATGGATCAGCAAATATTTTGTATATTGGATAGTTGAATGCCCCTGGTTCTGTTTTATCCATCATAAACGCAAGGACTGGTTCTGCTTTTCGTTCCGTGAATTCCATTTCAGCAACACCTGGTCCCATACCACGGACATTTCCAGAAAATGCATCACTTAGAATGTCTTGACCTGCTCCATATAATCCTAAATCCCGAGCTTTTTCTGTTGCCTCAAGAAACGTGTTCCAAGCAAGTTCATGGACTTCTTTGCTGTCTACTCCATTGGTATGAGTCATGATTAGTTCAAGGTCATCGCCACAATGAGTAACATGAAAATCAGTTATGATTTTAGATCGTTGTGCATCTATGAGCTGGCGGTATGCTATTTTTTCTAAATCAGGATGTACTTTTGCATGTCCTGGCCATCCACCTACATCTGCTTTGATAATGCTAAATGTGGTTTTCATCTCTTAAGCCTCCATCGTAGGGTATCAATCAATTCTTTATAAATAATTTGGCAGCAAAACCTGTTTTAGATTTAGAAAAAGAAAAACAATGAATACTATTCTTTAATCTTGGGTAAACCTTATATTTCTTTTTTTTATGGAGATTGAATGCTGTGGAACAGATGACGTTAAATATCTACAATTCACTTTCAAGGAAAAAAGAAGAATTTACACCATTACATGATGACGAAGTTAGGATGTATGTATGTGGCATGACGGTGTATAGTGATGCTCATATCGGTCATGCACGAACGTATTTTGCTTTTGATATGGTAAGACGGTATTTAGAGTTCAAAGGCTTTACTGTATTGTATGTGCAGAATGTCACTGATGTTGATGATAAGATTATTAATGCAGCAAATAAGGAAAATGTTGATGCGTTGGATTATTCCTGCGGGTTTACTGATCGATGTTTAGGTGATTTGGATTTACTTGGTATACATCGTGCAGATAAATATCCAAAGGCATCCGAAACGATTGATGATATGATTGAGATGATTCAGCAGATTATTGATCGTGGATATGGATATGTAGCAGAGGGAGACGTTTATTTTTCAGTCGAGAAATATTCAGATTATGGAAAATTATCTGGACAAAAAATTGAAGAGTTAATGAGTGGAGCCCGTATTGAACCAGGAGAGAAGAAACAGAGTCCGCTTGATTTTGCATTATGGAAAAAGGCTAAACCTGGTGAACCTTATTGGGAGAGTCCCTGGGGAAGAGGTCGTCCGGGTTGGCATATTGAATGTTCGACGATGAGTAGTAAATATTTAGGTCTTCCTTTTGATATTCACGGTGGTGGTATGGATCTTCAATTCCCTCATCATGAAAATGAGATTGCACAAGCTGAAGCTGCGACGGGCAAACAGTTTGCTCGGTTTTGGATGCATTGTGGTTTACTCACTATCGAAGGGGAGAAAATGAGTAAATCCTTGGGTAATATAGTTAATATTCGTGATCTATTGAGTGATTGGTCTGCTGAAGTGATCCGGTTCTTTTTTGCGAAAACTCACTACCGAAGACCTCCGGATTTTAATCAGCAAGCGTTAGAGGATGCAAAAAAAGGTGTTGATCGACTGCATCGGTTTAAGGAGCAGTTGGAACATTTTGCTGCTGAGAAAAGTTGTGTAATCGAAAAGGATTCATTGACTGAAGAGGATGAGGTCTTGTATTCTATTGTTGATGAATTTATGGCTTCATTTGAGGAGGCAATGGATGATGATTTTAATACTCCTGAAGCTGTGGCGAGTTTGTTTTCTTTTAGCTCTAAAGTTAATCGGTATTTACAAGATCATTCAAACCCAAATCCTGAAGTGTGTCGGTATGCGTTAGATATGTTAAAAAAAGCTGGGTATGTGCTTACGTTATTTCAGGAGGAGTATGTAGAGGAAAGTAAAGAAACCATTGAGGCGGTAAAAGAGGTGTATAAATCATTTGTTTCCTCTGATTGTGTACCTGATTCTCTGGATGATTTATTAGCTGAGTTGCTTAAGCGACGTGAACAAGCTCGGAAGGAGAAAAAATGGGATGTGGCGGATACCATTCGTGATGAAATTGAATGTCTTGGGTTTGAAATTCAAGATACAAGTGATGGACCAGTTTGGAGAAAACGGAAATAAACTGTTTTTTCAAATTTTTTTCTTTTTCTTTTTAATTAGGAGAGTAGTACGGTTTTCACACTTGATATATTTCTTATTTTTGGGATCAGTTCTGGTGGGATTTTTGTTTCTGTGACAACAAATAGATGTGGTTCATCGGTGATTTCGATGTCATCAACGATTGCTTGGCGGATGTTAATGTTTTCATCTGCTATGATGCTTGCAACTTGAGCAAGAATTCCTGGTTGGCTTGCATCTGTGGGAATGATTTCGAGGACATCCCAGTCCATTTCAGAAGCCATGTCTTTTAGATGGCATGTTGGTTTAAGTTTGCTGAAAATGTTGTTGAGTTTTTGATGGTTTTTTATTGTGCGAATTGTTGCTTTTATTGCTCTCCGGTCTACGTTGAGTGCTCGTGCGATTTTTGAATCAGATAAGGCTATTGATCCACACATGATATGATCGTTTTTAATGGAAAGACCGTATTCAAGCATTTTTTGAGCAATTTTTTTTTGTTTTGGATAATCCTTAAAGTATGGTGCAATGTAATTCCACATTGAAATCATAATTTGTAGTAAAATTCTCATACTTAAAGTGTTCTTTAAAGCTTTCTAGCTTACTATAATACACATTTTTGTACATTATAGTACATTTTTACATATATTTATATAGTATGAAATCTATAATAATTTGATAGTGACGCAAATATGAATCAAACAAAAATAACCCTTCATCCAGACGAGCTTCCAAAAAAATGGTACAACATCCTCCCAGATCTTCCTACTCCCATGCCTCCACCAAAAGATCCTACAGATGGTCCATCAAGACTGCAAAACCTTCCCAATATCTTCAGCAAAGGTGTTCTTGCTCAAGAGGGAGCAACAGAACGATTCATCCCAATACCGCCAGCAGTTCAAGAACTCTACATTCAATCAGGAAGACCACGTCCATTATACAGAGCGAAACGATTAGAAAAACTCCTAAATACCCCAGCAAAACTCTACTACAAAAGCGAATTCTACAGCCCAACAGGAAGCCATAAAGTCAACACGGCCATCCCTCAAGTTTACTATGCGAAACAACAAGGCATCAAACGAATGACTACAGAAACTGGAGCTGGACAATGGGGAACAGCCCTTGCATATGCCTGCAGTCTTCTCAATATGAACTTAACAGTTTACTGGGTAAAAGCAGTTGCTGACTGGAAACCAGATCGACGTCAATTTATGCAACTTCTCGGCGCCACCGTGTACAACTCTCCAAGCAATCGAACGGCAATTGGAAAACAACTCCTTAAAAACAATCCCAATCATCACGGTTCCCTCGGAATCGCAATCGCTGAAGCAGTGCAAGATGCAGCAAACGATCCAACGGCAGCATATAGTCTCGGATCAGTTCTCAATCACGTATTACTACATCAAACAATTATTGGACTAGAAACAAAAAAACAATTACAACAAGTAAATGCATATCCAGATACAGTCATCTCCTGCCTTGGAGGAGGAAGTAACTTCGGAGGTCTTGCTATTCCATTTTTATATGATCGCATCAAAAAACATACAAAAACTCGATTTATTGCTGCACAAAGCCAAGTCGCCCCAAATCTAACAGGTGAATACTGCTATGATTACGGTGATTATGCTGAACAAACACCACTTCTTAAAATGTGTTCACTTGGGCATCGAACAAACTTTAAACCAATCAAAGCAGATGGTTTACGCTATCACGCAGCAGCACCAATCATTAGTGCCCTTCGACATGCTGGACTTATCGACACAATCATTTATCCATCAAACGAAGAATACGTGTTTAACAAAGCAAAATTATTCATTCAAACAGAAGGATTCCTACCAGCACCTGAATCAGCATATAGTGTTGCGGCAGCAATCGATGAAGCAAAAAAATGTAAAAAAACAGGTATTGCAAAAACCATTCTTTTCAACGTCAGTGGTCACGGATTCATGGATATGCAAGGATACGCAGAAAAACTACACATTGGAAGCTAATAACAACAAAAAATAAGTGTAAAAAATGTTGAGGAACTTTATTTTCCTAAACTATTCTTTCCACGAATACTCGGCCGGACTTTTTCAGCGCCCTTTCCTTTATATCGAAGACCACGTCCTTTTCGTCCAGCACTTGTTTTTCCTCGCAGTACTCTTCTTTTATGCTTTGGTTCACAAATCCAGTTTATTTTTGGATCACTTTGAATCACTGGATGATGTGGATCAACCATGATAATTTCATAAAAATGAAACCGACCATCGGCACCAACCCAATACGAATTTAATACTTCTAAATTCGGATAATGTTTTGAAGCACGCTCCTCAGCCATACGTTTCGTACTTTTTGCCATCGTAATACGAGTAATACCATGTTTTGAAGGCTTTCGGCCTGCTTTTAATTTTCGCTTCCGTTGACTTCCACGACGAACTCGTCCCCGAACGATGACATAACCTTGTTTTGCTTTATATCCAAGTGAACGAGCTCGATCAAGACGGAGTGGTTTATCCACGCGAAGGAAATTTTTTTCTTTCCTCCACTGAATTAATCGTTGTTGTTGTGGAGATTGATACGAAGTATCTGGTTTTTTCCATTGATCTCGAATGTATTGATACACACTTTTCGTCATTATGTAACACCAAGAGTACTTTAATTGAATAAATGATGTGGAGAAGTAGGAAGGCAGGTGCTTTATTTAAATCTTTTGTCACTGAACAGAGACCCTTCCAAACTTAATCTAAAAAAATGGTCTTATATCTTACTGAATAATCTTAAAAACAAATATGAATCTTGAGGGTCGCCACACTTAAAAACAATAAGCGTATTTCCACTTGCAAGGGAGACATGACCTAGTATGGACTTAATGTTTAATAAACAAATGGAATCAATGCCAAGAAAACAACTGAAAAATCTTCAGTTGAAACGATTAAAAGAAATCGTGAAACGCGTCTATGATTCAGTTCCATTTTATCAAAATAAATTCAAGGAATCAAACATCACTCCAGAGAATATTCAATCATTAGATGATGTGAAAAAACTCCCTTTTACCACAAAAGATGATTTACGAGATAACATGCCATTTGGCATGCTGAGTACGAGTCTTGATGATTGTGTGGAACTTCACGCATCATCTGGAACAACAGGTATTCCAGTTACTGCATGTTACACACGAAATGATATCGAAGTATGGTCTGAAGTGATGGCTAGATGCTTAACCATGTCAGGATTATCAAAAAAGGATGTGTTTCAGAACCCGATACCTTACGGAACATTTACTGGCGCATTTGGATTTCATTACGGTGCACAAAAAGTAGGAGCTATGGTCATACCTTCTGGAAAAGGACAATCAGAACGACAATTAAAACTCATGGATTATTACAATACTACTTTTATTTCAGGTGTTGCATCTTATGTTGTACGTCTTGGACAAGTAGCAAAAGAAATTGGAATCGATCCAGCAAAACTTGCAGTAAAAAATGGTCTTTTTGGGGCAGAAATGTTTTCACCAGGGTTGAAAAAACGAATAATGGACACCTGGGAAATGGATGTTCATGACATTTACGGGTTAACAGAAATGTGTGGACCAGGAGTTTCAACGGATTGCGATCAGCATGATGGCCTTCATTTATGGGAAGATCATTTCCTTGTGGAAATCATTGACCCAATTACACTTGAACCAGTCGAACTTGAAGAAGAGGGAGAAATGGTAATTACTACTCTTACAAAAACAGGTATGCCAATCATTAGATATCGAACAAGAGATATTGCGAAATTATATGATCAAGCAACCTGTGAATGCGGTCGAACTCATGTAAAACATTCTACGATAAAAGGTCGTAGCGATGACATGATCATTGTCCGTGGAACAAATATGTATCCTGGACAAATTGAGTCAGCATTGATGAAAAATCCTTTAGTTGGCGGGAATTGGCAAATGAAACTTTTCACTGAAAACGATGTAGATCATGTGAAAGTAGAAGTGGAAAGCAAACAACGATTAAGCCAAATAGAAACAAAAGACCTAGAACAAACGTTACAAAGTCAAATTAAAAATGTTATCGTGTTCACACCTCAAGTTGAGGTATTACCACCAAACACCATTATTCAGCAGGGTTTAAAAGCAAAACGTGTTATTGACAATCGAAAAAAGGAATAAGCGTATGAACAAAAATATTCAACAACTCATCAATAACAAAAAGAATTTAGCAGAAAATGAAGTGAAAGAATTACTAAAAGAATTTGATATTAACACAACTGATTTTGTTCTTTTAAAAAAAGATGAATCCGTTTCGTCACTTCCTTTCGATTTTCCTGTTGCACTTAAAGTATGTAGTAATGATATTCTTCATAAAACAGATGTTGGTGGAGTAAAACTTAATATTTCTTCAATGCAGGAATTAAAAGAGGAAATTAAACGATTTCATCAGAAATTCCCAAATGAAAATCTTCTGATTGATCATATGGTAGAATCCGGTGTTGAAGTTATTATCGGCTTAATCCAAGATCCGACATTTGGTTTATCTATCATGGTAGGAGTAGGCGGTATCTATACTGAAGTCTATCAAGATGTTTCATTCCGAGTGATCCCTATTGAAAAATATGATGCCGAAGAAATGATTGAAGAAGTAAAAGGAAAAAAGTTACTCGAAGGATTTAGAAATATTAAAGCTGATAAACAACAAGTGATTGACTTATTATTAAAAGTATCCGAGTTGGGAACAGAATTAATTGATACCATAGATCAAATGGATTTAAACCCAGTATTTATTTATGAGGATAATTACTGCGTTGTTGACGCAAAAATGATTTTGAAACAAAAAACGGGGGAACAAAAAGAATGACATTAGAATTAATGGAAACAGATCACTATAAAATTAAAGATATTAAATTAGCTGATTATGGACGAAAAGAAATTCGAATTGCAGAAAAAGAAATGCCTGGTCTGATGTCAGTGCAAAAAAAATATGGACCCGGTAAACCATTAGAGGGAGCTCGAATCACCGGTAGTCTTCATATGACTATCCAAACTGCAGTTCTCATTCAAACCCTTCGCAAACTCGGAGCAGACGTTCGCTGGGCAAGTTGCAATATTTTCTCCACTCAGGACCATGCAGCTGCAGCAATCGCCGATGAAGGAGTACCTGTTTTTGCTTGGAAAGGAGAAACTTTAAAGGATTACTGGTGGTGCACTCAGAAAGCACTTGATTTTGGTAATGGAAAAGGACCACATTTAATCGTTGATGATGGTGGAGATGCTACACTCATGGTCCATAAAGGCTATGAAATCGAAGATCACCCTGATCTACTTGATAAAGATTACAGTGAATTTCCTGAAGATTTTCGAGAACTCATGAATATTTTAAAACAAGTATATAGACAAAATCCTCATCGTTGGCATGAAGCTGTAAATGAAATCAAAGGAACAAGTGAAGAAACAACTACCGGAGTTCATCGATTATATCAACGAAATCGGGATAATACGTTGTTATTCCCTGCGTATAATGTGAATGATTCAGTAACAAAATCCAAATTCGATAATTTATACGGCTGCAGGGAAAGCCTTGCTGATGGCATCAAACGAGGCACAGATGTGATGGTTGCAGGTAAAATCGTTGTTGTTTGCGGTTACGGTGACGTTGGAAAGGGATGTGCTCAGAGTATGAGAGGATTTGGTGCACGAGTGCTCATTACAGAGATCGATCCGATTTGTGCATTGCAAGCATCAATGGAAGGCTATGAAGTCCTCACCATTGAAGATGCACTGGATTATGCAGACATTTTTGTCACTGCAACAGGTAATCGAGACGTTATCAGAGTTGAACACATGAAAAAAATGAAAGATGGTGCAATCGTTTGTAACATTGGTCATTTTGATAATGAGATTCAAGTTGAAAAATTAGAAAAATATCCTGGGATTCAGGAGGAAAACATCAAACCACAAGTGGATCGTTTTATATTCCCTGATGGACATAGTATTATTTTACTCTCTCGTGGTCGTTTGGTGAACTTAGGAAATGCTACAGGGCATCCAAGTTTTGTGATGAGTAATTCATTTACAAATCAATGCCTTGCTCAAATGCAACTATGGAACGAAGACCATGACATTGGCGTCTATGTCTTACCAAAACATTTAGATGAAGAAGTCGCACGCTTGCATCTTACGAAATTAGGTGTGAAACTAACGAAGTTGACTCAAGACCAAGCTGACTATATTGGGGTACCTGTGAATGGTCCATTTAAACCTGATCATTATCGGTATTAATGAAATCATATGATTATACTAATTGGTACTGGACATGTATTTGATTTACGGAATCAAATTCTTCAAGTTCTTGATAAAACCCAACCCGATATTATCTGTGTTGAACTTGATGAGAAACGATATGCTGCATTGATTCAACGAAAAAATGGTAATACTCGGTCGTATTCAAATAAAAACGTTTCTTTTCTTTATCGGCTTCTTGGTCGATTTCAAGATTCAATTGCTTCTCAATATGGTGTACAAGCAGGAGATGAAATGCTTGCAGGAATCCAATTCGCTCATGATCATCAACTTCCAATCGCTTTTATCGATGTTCCTGCAGATCGATTATTTTCTCGAATGCTTAATGAAATGCGTTTTTCGGAAAAGTTACGATTGATTATTTCAGCATTTGGTAGTATGTTTATAAGTAGAAAACAAGTAGACAAGGAAATGGATAAAATTGAAATGAATTTGGAATCATATTTAGATCAAGTTAGTGATAAATTTCCTACAATCAAACGAGTTTTAATCGACGAAAGAAATGAACATATGGTACAACAATTACAAAGTGCATCTGAAGACTATGAAAACATAATCGCTATTGTTGGTGATGGTCACATTCCTGGTTTAAGAGAATTACTTGAACAACAAAATATGTCTGTTGATACAATTCGATTAAAAGATTTACGCGCTCAAGAATCACTGCCAAAAAATACCTCTTCCGCATCCTTTTCAGTTGAATACGAAGGAATGTAAAAAGTAAATTAAGACTCTGGATAAAGCGATGTTTATTTATCTAAAAATCATGGTTTTCTTTTTTTATTAATTGGCGTTTAATTTGATTGCATTGACTTTATCGATTTTTTGACGAGATTCGGAAAGCGTCCCAGAATATGTTTGTCTTAGAATTTCTTCTTCACACGCATCAGACATTGGTGTAGTGATATCATATTTTTTAAGATCTATTAAATACGTTATTCCATCTGGTTCCTTTTCATCTGTATTATACACGCTTTCGATGATAAGTTTCGCGAGTTTCTTCGGAGAAATTTGATTAATGTTTCTTCCAATTGATGGATAAAAGACTTTATCAACTTTATAAAAATCTTGAAGTGTCTTTATTACAAAATCATTTGGTGTTGGATGGCTTGGTTTCTTATATGTTTTATTAGTTCCTTGCAACTGGTGTTCCATTCGATACAACATATTCATCACTTGACGTTCTGAAACATCCTCTTTAAACACAAGGAGTTCAGCATTCACCTTCGTTCCACCAGAACTAACTGGAACAAGTCCAGGTGCTCCACCATAGGATTCATTTTTTCGTGCAAGTTCGACATTAAACGGAGTTCTAATTTTTTTAATTCGTTTCTTTACTGCTGCTTCAATTTCATCACTCACACGATCAAGCATCGGACCATACAACAAGATACCAACTTTACCTCTTTTATCGTTCTTAGGTTTTATCTTAGGTTTTTCCTGAGGTTTTTTCTCATTTTTTTTCTCAATCTTTTTCTCAGAGGTTACCTTGTTTGTAGGTACTTTTTTAGCTTCAGCTCTACTACTTACGTTATTACTTGGTGAGGTAAATGCTGGTGTTGGACTTGGAGTTTTTCGTTGGATAGTTGGTATTTCTTTTTTTGGAGATTTTATGTTTGAAGTTTTCTTCTCTATTGATCCTGCTGCTTTTGGTCTGTTTTCTGAAAAATTTTTAAGAGGATGACTTAACGATTTATTCAAATTAATTCTATTAGGGATAAGCATGTAATAATTGATGAATTTAAACACATTAAGAACTGAAAAATCATACGGTTTAGCAACCTGATAAAGCGATTCAAGTCGATCGTATTCAGTTCCAGAATAATCCTTGTGAACATGAGCTAATGAGAGTAAATAATCAATATCTGCATATGAGTTAATAGATGATGCAAGTTCTTTTTGGACGGTGTTAGCACTAAACGAAGAAGCAAAAAGGAAAAATAAAAATAATTGAAATAAAAAAACGAGTAATAAATACGGCCATTCTGTGATCACAGTATACGTAAGTCCAAAGGAGATAAGAGGTAATAGCAATAATAAAATCAGATAAAGTCCTAAAAATAATGGTTTGAGAAAATCTAAGTTCATTAGTGCTTTCCAAGGAGATTTCTTATTTCTATTTACAATCTTTTGAAGAGAGGATTTTATTTTAAAGGGGTGGATGATTTCATGAAACTCTTCTATAAATAATGGTACTGGGAGAAATAAAAGACACGTTAATGCTGGAATGAATATTTCAATGGATTGATTAATCGCTATCCAGTTATATTCAACAGAGAGAAGCATGAAAAATGAGATAACAAAAATAATAGAAAGTGACTGAGCAACTATTGCAAGATTTTTTTTGATACAAGAATCAGTTCTTCTTTCAATCCTTGTCTTTTTTTTTGTATATTCACTGAAAAAATCCTTGACATCACGATGCATATATGGTAATTTTGTAGACAGTAAACTAGTAAAAAATATCACATAAAAAAGAAGAAAAACTGAAGGAATCCAATATGCGAATATATCCAAAAAATAGGTGATACCAAGTGCAAGAAAAAGTAAAATGAACCCAGCAATATACGTATCTCCATTAATCAATTTTAATTGTCTATTCGCATGTAGTGAACTTTGATTAACAGCATTCTGTAATGTAGTATATTGACTTGTTAAATCATTCTTATTAGATCCCATCACCACGCACGTTTCGATTACAATGCATAATATACTAAAAAAGTTTTCTACCAAATGCTAATTATTAATAGCGAAAAAGTTGCATTTAAGATAAGTCTTTCAAAGAAAACAACTCAAATAAAATCGCTAATTTTATTATGCTTAAACTTTCAGAGAATTAATAACAGATGGATATTTTTATGATCATCAGTACAAGGGTAAAGGCTAAAAATGAGAGTATTGATAGTCATCCCTCTTTTATGGGCCTGTAGCCTAGTCTGGACAGGGCGACAGCCTCCTAAGCTGTAGACCGCGGGTTCGAATCCCGCCAGGTCCG